>NZ_JROX01000020.1:0-988 GCF_000800955.1 Kocuria sp. ZOR0020 | reverse complement strand
GAACTTATAGAAAACTGGAATAAATTTTACCAAACTAGAAAGACAATAAATAATGCTTAGTTTAGACGAGAAGAAAATCAGAAAAGGTAAACCTATTGGATTACCATACCAAGGAAGCAAGAAAAAGATAAGCAAGAAAATAGTTGAGATTATCAAACAGAACTTTGGCACAGACAAGCCGATATACGACATCTTCGGAGGAGGCGGAGCAATTACATCCGAATGTATTTTAAATGGCTTAGAAGTATATTATAACGACTTAGACAAGGATATAACCAACGCTTTTGAACGAGTTATCTCTCAAGACCGTGAGTGGATTAAAAGCCTTATTGTTTCACGTACAGAGTTTACCGAGATTAAGGAGAAAGAAAACAAGACAACAGATGACTTTTTGAAGTTGCTGATTAACTCTTTCGGTAATAAAAAGAGAGATTATTTATATTCTAAAGAAATTTCAGATTTAAAATATAATCTAGCTAAAGAAATAATTGAAAAGCATGACGTTTTTAGTGGTTATAAACAGACCAAAACATATAAGAGATCGATTGAAAAGTACAAACAATTTCAACAAATTCAACGACTTCAACAACTTGAACGACTTGAACAACTTCAACGAATTCAACAACTTCAAAAATTAAATAAAATAAAAGCTACAAGCAAAAGTTATCACGCTTTTAGTGATGTTTCTGGAGCTATTCTATATCTTGACCCACCTTATGAAGAAAGTCACCAAAAAGGTTATATTAATCAATTCGATAGTCAAGAATTTTATGACTGGGCATTTGTAATGGCTAAAAATAACATCGTGATAATTTCAAGTTATTCAATTTCAGATGAACGCTTTGAAGCTGTATATTCTTTTGACAAAGCGCGCAGCACTCTCCAAAGTGGAAGAAGCAAAAAAGAAAATGAGAAATTATTTATGGTTAAAAACAGTTAATATTTGATAAAGTAAAAGCAATTTGATAGAATAGAGTTATAAATAGAG
>NZ_JROX01000196.1:0-7543 GCF_000800955.1 Kocuria sp. ZOR0020 | reverse complement strand
GACAACGACGCCGACACTCACGTGAGTGTCGGCGTCGTTGTCTGTGGTTGAGGGGTTACTTCTTGCCCTGGTTGGCCACGGCCTGGATGTTGGCAGCAGCTGCCTCCGGGTCCAGGTACTCGCCACCGGGGGTGACGGGCTTGAAGTTCTGATCCAGCTCGTAGTACAGCGGGATGCCCGTGGGGATGTTCAGCCCGGCGATGTCATCATCCGAGATGCCGTCCAGGTGCTTGACCAGTGCGCGCAGGGAGTTGCCGTGGGCAGCCACCAGCACGGTCTTGTCAGCCTTGAGGTCCGGAACGATCTGCTCCTCCCAGTACGGCAGGAAACGCTCCAGGACGTCCTTGAGGCACTCGGTGCGCGGGGCGTTCTGAACGTCTGCGTAACGGGGATCGTGAGCCTGGGAGTATTCGTCGTTGTCGTCCAGCTCGGGCGGCGGGACGTCGTAGGAACGGCGCCAGGTCATGAACTGCTCTTCACCGTACTGGTCACGGACCTGGGTCTTGTCCTTGCCCTGCAGATCGCCGTAGTGACGCTCGTTCAGGCGCCAGGACCGCTTGACCGGGATCCAGTGGCGGTCAGCCGAGTCCAGGGACAGGTTGGCGGTCATGATCGCGCGGCGCAACAGGGAGGTGTGCACGATGTCCGGGAGGATGTCGCGCTCCTTGAGCAGCTCTCCGCCGCGTGCGGCCTCCTGCTTGCCCTTCTCCGTCAGCGGGACGTCCACCCAACCGGTGAACAGGTTTTTCTCGTTCCAATCCGACTGCCCGTGGCGCAGCAGGATCAGCTTGTACTTTGCTTCAGTAGCCATGACCTCAGTATTTCATCGGGCACACGGTGCTTGAGACCAAGTTGCCGCCCTGTGTCTGAGAGTTAAGGCTCAGGCCACGCCAACTCACCAGGCGGAGGGGCCCTGGGACTCCACATCCACGGCGGGCTTGACGTCCGCCAGGTAGACACCACACACGGTGGCGGTGAGCAAGGCGATGAAGTAGCCACCACCCAGGTTCAGACCGCCCGAGACCGCCGCCATCAGGGCCGGCACCGCACTGAGCACGGTCACGGCAGAACATGCACCCGTGACGGCCAACCAGAAGTTCCGTGTGCGCTTGAACGCACGTTCGAACTGGACAGCCTTGGTCCGGGTCAGGCAGTGGATGAAGGCAAGAGAGCAGATCACCGCAACGAACACCAGGACCGCCACGTTGCTCCAGGAGACAACTTGGGCAATCAGGAAGTGGAAGGGTGAAGAAATCATGACCCGAGCTTAACGGTCGAAAGCGCCTGGGTCAGATCCGCCCACAGGTCCTCCACGTTCTCGATTCCCACAGACAGTCGCAGCAGGGATTCGGCAACGGAGTCAGGTTCGTCGTGGTGGCGGCGTCGTCGTTCGATCAACGATTCCACCCCGCCCAGGGACGTTGCCGGGGTCCAGAGGCCCAAGGCCTCCACCACGTGCTGTGCACCGGCGGCGTCCGTGTCCAGCTCCATGCTGATGACGGCGCCGTAACCCCCGCGCATCTGCGCTGCGGCACGCTCATGGCCGGGGTCCTGGGGCAGGCCGGGGTAACGAACCCGGGACACGGCGGGGTGTTGGTCCAGGCGGCCGGCCAGCTCCAGGGCTGTCTGGTTGCTGCGCTCGACGCGCAGGGCCAAGGTGCGTACCCCGCGCAACGCCAGCCAGGTTTCGAAAGGTCCGGCGACGGCCCCGTGGATGCTCCGGTGGTGTTGCAGCGTGGCGCGCAATTCAGGGTTGGAGGTGACCACGGCCCCCAGCACGACGTCCGAGTGCCCTGCCAGGTACTTGGTCACCGAATGGATCACGATCTCCGCCCCCAGGCCCAGCGGTTGCTGCAGCAGCGGGGTGGCAAAGGTGTTGTCCACCGCGGTCAGAATGCCCTCCCGGCGGGTGGTGGCCAGCAGAGCGGGAAGGTCCGCGATCTCCAGCATGGGATTGGTGGGCGATTCGAGCCACAGCAGATCCGCGCCACGGGCCGCTTCCAGCGTTGCCTGGGTGTCCGTGACGTCCACTCGGGTCACAGTGAGGTGACCGGCGGCAGCGGCGTCGTCAACCAGGACCTGGGAGCCTTGGTAGGCGTGCGTGGGCATGACCACCCGGCCCCCGGCAGGCACCAGGGACATGACCGCGGCAACCGCAGCCAGACCGGAGGCCACGGCCAGAGCGGGAAGGTCCGAACCTTCCAGGCGGCCCAGGACACCCTCAAAGTCGTCCCAGGTGGGGTTGGACATGCGTGCGTAACCGCGGTCCGCATCAGTCATGTCACTGATGCCTCTGTAGGTGGAGGTCAGCACCAAGGAGGGGCTGACGGGGGCATCGTGAGCAGGCGCGGGGCGCCCCCCGGCGACGACGACGGTGTCCGGGTGCAGATCATGAGTTTCGGCCATGTCCACAACCTTAGATCCGAGCGCTGTGTTGTCTGTTCCCGCCGTTACAGTTGTGCCGTGACTTCCGCCGACTTTCCCCGCTACCCCCTCGGATCCGCCGCAGGTGAGCCTGATCCTTCGGTGCCGCGCGTGGGATTGTTCATTGCGCTGGAAGGTGGTGACGGTGCCGGAAAGTCCACGCAGATCAAGCGCCTGGCGCGCGGCCTTGCCCAGGGTGGCCTGGAAGTGCTGACCACGCGTGAACCAGGGGGGTCCGATCTGGGTGAACGCCTGAGGAATCTGGTGCTGGACCCACAGTTCGCCCCCGTGGACCCGCGCACGGAGGCCTTGCTGTTTGCCGCATCCCGCAGTTCCCACGTGGAGACCGTGATCCGACCCGCCCTGGAACGCGGCGCCGTGGTGATCACGGACCGTTTCCTGGACTCCTCCGTGGCCTATCAGGGTGCCGGCCGTGGACTGGGTACCTCCGTGATCCGGGATCTCAACGCGTGGGCCGTTCACGGCGTGATGCCTGATTTGACGGTGCTGTTGGACGTCAGTGCTGCCACGGGACGGCAGCGCCGCTCCACCCGCGCTGAGGACCGTATGGAACAGGAGTCCCAGGACTTCCACCATGACGTCCGGCAAGCCTTTTTGGCGCTGGCTCAGGATTCGCCGCAGCGCTACCTGGTCCTGGCCGCTGATCAGCCCATTCCCGTGCTTGCGCAGCAGATCAGTGAGCGTGTCACACAGTTGCTTGCGGAGCGCAATCTGGGTGATCAGGCGGCTGCCGGACGGAGCACACCGTGAGTGTCTGGGATGAACTGGTGGGTCAGGATTCCGTGGTGCACCAACTGCAGCGTGCAGCACAGGACCCAAACCCCACCCATGCCTGGCTGTTCACCGGACCACCTGGTTCTGGCCGGTCCAGCGCTGCCCTGGCCTTGGCCGCAGCCCTGTTGTGTGAGCAGACCGATCCCGCTCAGCGCGGCTGCGGCCACTGCGCCGCCTGCCGCACGGTGGCCTCCGGATCACACGCGGATCTGACACACTTCCGCACCGAGCACAACGAGATCCGCATTGATGATGCCCGCGAGCTGGTGGTTCGCGCGCAGGACAAACCATCCGTGGGCCGGTGGCGCGTGTTGGTGGTGGAAGATGCGGACCGCATGGTGGAACGCACCTCCAACGTGATGCTCAAAGCCATTGAGGAACCGCCGCCCAACACCATCTGGCTGCTGTGCGCCCCCAGCCCCATGGATGTGTTGGTGACCATCCGGTCCCGTTGCCGTCCGGTGACCTTGCGGATCCCGCCCGTGGATGCCGTGGCGCATCTGCTGGAAACCCGTGACGGTGTTCCAGCACCGTTGGCCATGGAGTGTGCGCGGCTTGCGCAGTCGCACGTGGGCGTGGCCCGCAGGCTCGCTCACTACGACGACGCCCGCCAGAGGCGACGCCAAGTGGTGGAAATGCCCCTGCGCCTGGGCGGCGTTGCCGATGCCGTCCGGGAAGCAGACCGGCTGACCAAGCTTGCGGAAGAGGAAGCCGCAGCTGATGCGCAAGCTCGTCACGAGGACGAAAAAGCTCATCTTTTGGTGGCCCTGGGGGCCCCTGAATCTGGCCGGATGCCACCGAACGTGCGCAGTGCGCTGAAGCGGCTGGAGGACGATCAGAAGCGCCGCGCCAAGCGGATCCGCACGGACACCCTGGATCGTTTTCTGATTGACCTGACCACGTTCTACCGGGACGTGCTCACCGTGCAGTTGGGAACCGGATCCGAGTTGATCAACACCCACCTGGCGGAAGATCTACGTGACTACGCCCTCAACAGCGCACCGGAGGAATCCTTGAAACGGATTGACGTGATCAGCCGGACCCGGGCCCGGATTCGCACCAACGCGGCAGCGGGTTTGGCTTTTGAAGCCATGGCGGTGTCACTGCTGTGAAGTGGGTGGTGAACCGAAAGGCCGGGCGCGCCCTGGCGGCCGGGATCGGTGCCGCCGTGTTGTTGGTGGGGTGCTCACAGGGTGGCAGTGCCGACTCCACCGATTCCTCCCCCGATGCCCTGGATGGAACGGATGCGGCCTTGTCCGAGTTCTACCAACAGGAGCTGAGTTGGGGCGAGTGTGGCCAGGTGGACAACGGCACGGATCTGGAATGCGCCGATCTGACCGTCCCCGTGGATTACGCGGACCCGCAGGGTGAGACCACCACGGTGGTCATGGCCCGCACCACAGGTAGCGGAAACGCCGCACAAGGCTCTTTGCTCATGAATCCCGGCGGCCCCGGTGGATCTGGTGTGGACTTCATGCAGTACGCCTCCACGCTGTTCAGCCAGGACGTTCTGGACAATTACCAGGTGGTGTCCTTTGATCCACGCGGTGTGTTCAGGTCTGACGGGATCACATGCCTGAGTGATTCCGAGCTGGATCAATGGCGGGAGAACTCCACCTTTGATCCGGAGACCGACTCCATTGATGTGATCCGTGAGGAGTACCGCACCGTGGGGCAGGCCTGCCAGGAGAACTCCGGGCCGGTGCTGGAGCACATGGACACCGAATCCGTGGCGCGGGACATGGACGTCATGCGTGCAGTCCTTGGAGATGCGCAGACCAACTACCTGGGTTTCTCCTACGGCACACAGCTGGGATCCACCTATGCCCAGCTTTTCCCGGAACGCGTGGGACGTTTTGTGTTGGATGGAGCCGTGGACCCGTCCTTGACCAGCAGCCAGATCACGTTGGGGCAGGCCCGCTCCTTTGACGAGTCCCTGCGGGAGTTTGTCCGCGACTGCACGGAAAACAACAACATGTGCTTCACGGACGGTTCTGTGGATGATGGTCTGGAACAGATCCAGACCATCCTTGACCGCACCCTGGAGCACACCATCACCGCAGGGGGCCGCACGGTCAGCACCGTGACTGCAGCAGAAGGTGTTCTGGTTCCGCTCTACAGTCCCGCCTCCTACGGCACACTCAACCTGGCGCTGCGCGATGCCCAAGACGGTGACTACTCAGCGCTGCAAAGACTCTCTGACGCCAATCACGGGCGCACCAGCAACGGCTCCTACCGGGGCAACTCCACCTTTGCGTTCTCCGCGGTCAACTGCCTGGACTACAACACGCGTGACGTCACGGACCAGCAGATGAACGACGACCAGGACGAACTACAAGCTGCAGCACCCGTGTTCGGCCAGTACCTGGGATACGCGGATGCTGCCTGCCAGGACTGGCCGGTGGCTCCCGTGCATTCCGCGGAACCTGCCACCTATGACGGCGACTCCCAAATCCTGGTGGTGGGCACCCAACACGATCCGGCCACCCCCTACCCGTGGGCCGAGGCACTGACAGAACAGTTGGGCAACGCACGGTTGTTGACCTACGACGGCTGGGGTCACGGTGCCTACACCAGCGGCAATTCGTGCGTGGTGGAAGCAGTCAACACGTACCTGGTAGACGGTGATGTGCCGGAGGAAGGGCAAGTCTGTGGATGACGGCCGGACCCCGCCATCTCGGACTGAAGCCTGCCGTTGGCAGTCCAGCACGTCTCTGACGGAATCCGCTCTCACTGCCTGCACGGGATCGGCGCGATGCAGGTGGCCGGCGAGCGGGAGGTCAGCGGGCGGCGTCGTGATTCGGGGTCTGGGCGATTTGGGGTCTGGGCGCGCGGCGGTGCTAAAGTAACGTGCGCGCTGGACAGCACCGTTATGCGATGCCCCGTGCAGCGCCTCCTTAGCTCAGTCGGTAGAGCGATTCACTCGTAATGAATAGGTCGCCGGTTCGATTCCGGCAGGAGGCTCAGATCCAACGGCCCGTCACCTCACGGTGGCGGGCCGTTCTGCATCCCACTGTGCTGCCAATTCCCCACCGGGCTGCGACATCACCGCCCACAGCGTGGGGTTCTGCGGGTTTTGTGGGAGGTCAACCACGCGGTGGGAACTGGACCAGGCTCATCTGCCCACGCGGCCCAACTCAGCCCGCAGCAACTCCACCAGAACCAGCGGGGACCGTACGATCGTGTCCCAGTTGACTCGAATCACCCGCCATCCGGCGTTGGTCAAGTCCTTTTCCCTTTGCCGCTCCGCGCGAATCATGGCCTCAGGGGTCCCGAACTGGCCCATGTACTTCACCCCGCCGTCGAACTCCAGAACCACCCTTTCCTTGACCCACGCGAAATCAACCCGGTGCCGGCCACCTGCGGTCGCGATCGTCACCTGCTGTTCGAACCCCAACAGCGCGTGGTCTTCCAGCACGAGCCGAGTCAGCGTCTCCCCGGGAGACTCTGCCAAACCGTTGGAACGGGCCAGAGCGGCAAGGGCCCGCCGAACGCCTCGGCGGTTTGGCACCACCTGTAGGACCGCTTCAACTGCTTCACGCGTTCCGCCAACCCGCACATAGTGGTCCAGAACAACGACGGCGTCACGCACCGCCAGCTCTCGCGAACAATCAGCGGCGGTTCGAGCAGGTGTGGTCACGAAAGCACCACCCAAGGTTTGGACCTCAGCTGTCCCCAAGGACCATGAATGAGCCTGGACACAGCGGTCCGTGCGATGACTCCCTGTGCCATGGTGCCCAATGATCGTGTGCGCCTTACGCGGCAGGGTCAGCACGGGCCACCCATGGAGCAACGCAGCCGACTCCCGACAGAAGATCAGAGGACGTCGCGCAGCCATGCTCAGTGCATAGTGTTCTTGTTCGCATCGCTGCCACGGCTTCAAGGACAGCCACCACGAGCGCGGGGCCCATACGTTCCGTTCAATGCGGAGCAAGCCGAATTTCTGGTCGCGCCCGTCGTGATCAGCTCGAGGGTATCGGCCCAGGGCGGAGAGGACTTCTTCCCCCGTGAGAAGCCGGTCCAGATTCAGACTGCTGGAGGCCTGGTTGTGGTCCGCGGCACCAGCGGCCAGAGTTCGATGTGTGGATGTTGTTCTCATGCACGGAGCATGCCGTGGTCCGGACGCGCCAACACCCCCTTGTTCGTCAATCTGTGGATGACAGGGCAGCGTCGTCGACCGACATGGCTGGGTGTGGAGTCGCCGACCCTGGCCTGTGCAGCGAAACCCCACGGCATCGTCGTGCTCCCACAAAAGCCGCGAGACCCCACGCTTTGGTGGGTGTTTTTGTCAGGCGGTGGGGAATCGACCAGGCGGTGGGGATTC
>NZ_JROX01000195.1:0-2638 GCF_000800955.1 Kocuria sp. ZOR0020 | reverse complement strand
GGCTTGTGGCGGCCAATCTGCATTTGGATTTTGATGGCTCGCGGAAGCCCGGCCCACCCGATCGCGCGCACGTAGTCGGGCACGTGCTTGACGTAGCTGCTCACGGAGGAGGACATGGTGTCGCCAGGGGCCTCCCACGTAGCGACTCCCAGGATCCTGCCGTCCTCCCGGATGGTGTCCACCAGCCCGGCTTCAATGGGACCGGAGGCCAGGATGGCGCGGAACAGGTAGAACGCACGGCGCAACATGTCCTGGTCATCAGAGGGTTGCAGCACCGCGCGGGACGGCGGATCGAACTGGAAGGACTGCGCCAGGAGGCGGGCGAGATCATCGATGTCTGCGCGGGAGGCAGGCGTGACGGTGGGCACGATGGCCTTTCGAGAGAAGTGAAGAGTATGTTCCGTCATTATTTCAACAAGGGCGCAGCGGTACCGGACGCACGGCTTGTGCAGGGGTGAACATCTGGGGCCGGCGGCGCCGGTGTGAACACGCAACAACGGGTGATCCAGGACTTACGGTCCGGAACCACCCGCTGTTGTTCTCTGGTCACAGCCGGTACGGACTCCTCAGATGCTCACCACGGTCTCAGCTCTGGGAACGACGACGCAGTACCCACGTCCCGCCGGAGACCACAGCCAGCGTCACGGCACCGCCGATGATCCACGCCGTGGGACCGAATCCGCCGTCCTCGCCGGCCAACCCGGTTCGCACCAAGATGGGCTTCTCAGGCTTGGTGCTGGGCTGCGCGACAGGTGAGGGTGAGTGGGTTCCAGCCGGTGAGGCGGCCTCTGATGCGGGGGTGGTGGATTCCGCCGTGGGTTGCGCAGAGGGCTTGTCCTCCGGTGTGGGTGTAACCGAGGGCTCCTGAGTGGAGGTCTTCGTGGGTTCCGGGGTGGGCGTCACCGACGGTTCGGGGGTGGGGGTCGGCTCCGGAGTTGGGGTGGCCGTGGGTTCAGGGGTCTCGGTGGGCTCAGGTGTGGGGGTCACCGTGGGCTCAGGCGTGGGCTCCGGCGCTGGCGGCAGCGGGTTTCCGCCACCGGTTCCGTCAGCGCCGTAGAGCACAGACACTCCGGTGCCATCCGTGGCTCCCTGATCGGCCGTCACGGACCACCCGTTGTGCAGCAGACCGTCAGCGGGGTCAAGGGTGATCCCGGCGCTGACGTCAACGTCGCCTTGGATCAGGACAAGTTGATCGGCCTCAATGTCACCCAAGGCAACGGTCCAACCTGCGGGGTCGCAGGTGAGGACGTCGATCTGGCGCGGTTCCCACCCGGTGGGGTAGGCACCGTCAACGGAGACACCAACCGCACCCCGCAGCGAGCTGCAATCGATCTGATGACCCTGGGGAGTGTCTGACACCACCACGTTGGTCAGCGGGCCGGGAACCTGAACACTCCACGAGTTGGTCCCGGCGTCATTGACCCAGCCGAATTTGGAGGGTTGGGTGATGTCGCCGATACCGGAGGGCTCGCTGGGAGTGATGGTGGTGGTGGACGTGCCCCAGGCAATCACAATCGGAGTGCCCGGTGTGGCGGACTCGTTGACCGTGGCGTTGAAGCGCAGCTGGCCCTTGAGGTTCACCGGATTCTGCGTCACATAGTCGCTGAGGGTGACCACCACGTTGCCGCCTTGGACATTGGCCGTGGCCACCACGGCACCACTGTCACTGAGGACGTCGAACTGGGTCTGCATGGGGGACAATTCAGGCGGCAGCTCCAGGGTGAAGGTGTCACCGGGCTGGGAGTGGTCCGGCACAGCCCACTGGGCCACCAGTGTGAAGGAATCACCCACACGGATGGCGCCCTGTGTCTCCACAGAGGTGACTGCATCCGGTATGTCGGTTGCCCAGGCAGCCCCGGAAAACGTCAAGGGTGCTGCGGCAAGGGCCAGAACAGAGGCCAGGCCGGCAACGCGCACGTGCCGGCGGTGGTGAATGGCAAGGGACATGGCGTTTCTCCTTGAGTCGCAACAGTTGAACCCCTGATCCCATAGGGACTCAACCGCTGACATGACCATGCATTTGCCCCACGACAAATGCGTCATTCAACAATATCAGCGTGCCAATCTTTGCACTATGGTTGCGGTACTGCGGTGACCACATGATTCTTGTCGAATGATAAGTTCTCTTGGTTGTCAATCGATGCCTCGCAGGTGATCAGCACCAATTCCCGGGGACCTTGGGTATCAGTCAATGTAAACAAGTGGGAAAGCTCATTTTGGGGGACACTTGAACTTGATGTGACTTTCCACGACTGCAATGCCCCTGACTGGTCCGTGGTCAGCACCGTCATACCGGGCTGAGCGTTGTAGAGGTTGGACATGGGTGCCCAGGACCCATCCGCCCAGTTCACGTGCCCCGCCACAACTGTGGTGCCTTGGGTACTGCTCACTGACGACGACGACGTCAACCAACCCGCTTGGAACGACACCGGCAGGTCCATCTCCTGAGTGGTTGCATCCAAACTGACCAGTCCGCGTGGAACCATCGGAATACGCAGGTCAGCGGCAGGAATGGCCAGCTCAGAGGGGTGCATGGTGGACCAGTCCTGGTTGTCCGCCCCTTGCCCGCCGCCGGCGGAAATCCTGCTGAGATCAATCCCGTCCATGCCCACTGTGGGCAAGCCGTCGTCCGTGGCTT
>NZ_JROX01000194.1:0-975 GCF_000800955.1 Kocuria sp. ZOR0020 | reverse complement strand
AAGTCCCTCACTGGGCTGAGATTTGGGTCTTTTCGGAGGTCTCGGCGGCGTGGGAGGCGGTGGGGTCCTAAGCTCATGGCATCTGGTTTCCGCGCGGCAAAGGAGCAGCAACCATGGCAGCACAACCCCGTCCCACGGGTGCACCCACCTGGCTGGACCTCACGGTGCAGGATGTGGAGTCAGCCAAGAAGTTCTACGGCGCACTTTTCGGCTGGGAATTCGCCGACCAGGGTGAGGACTACGGCAACTACTCCATCATCACCAAGGATGGAGTTCCCGTGGGTGGCCTGGCGCTGGACATGGATGGGCAGGGCAACCCGGTGACCACGGGCCAGGGGCGTTGGAGCATCTACCTGGCTACGGATGACATCGAGCGAAAGGTGGCGGCCGTCCAGACCGCCGGCGGGCAGCTGCTCATGGGGCCCATGCGGGTTCCGGGCAGCGGTCACATGGCCATGATCGCCACACCGTCCGGGGCCAAGGTGGGGTTGTGGCAAGCGGTCGAGTTCGCCGGAATTGAGCTGCCGTTGCAACCGGGGACCTCTGCATGGTTCGAAGCCCTGAGCTCAGATTTCGAGGCCGACCTCGCCTTCTACCGTGACGTGTTCAACTGGGAGATCGCGTGGATGGGACCGGAAGGTGGGAGCGATGGCTTCAAGTACGTGACCAACGGTGCCGGTGAGAAATCCACCGCGGGTCTGTGTGACGCCACCATGTTCTTTGACGATGACCGCTCCTACTGGCGTCCTTACTTCATGGTCCAGGACTCGGCCCAGGCCGTGGAGACCATTGAGGCAACTGGCGGCCAGGTCACTGACGGCCCGGATGACACCGAGTTCGGCCGGATCACCACCGTGCTGGGCCCGGAAGGGGAAACCTTCCAGTTGCAGCAGCCGCTCTGACACCACTCCCACATCGAGCCGAGACCTCCGAAAAGTCCCTCACTGGGCTGAGATTTGGGTCTTTTCGGAGGTC
>NZ_JROX01000193.1:0-1121 GCF_000800955.1 Kocuria sp. ZOR0020 | reverse complement strand
TTAAAATTTGTAGATTACAATATTAGAAGTGTGAGTATTATTTTAAAAAAATACAAAATCGCAAATTGTAAAATGAAGTTAGCCACCTTGAGAGAATGAAAAAACACCCTGAAATGTTAGACTTGTAGTTGCTAGAAAACAAAGTCGAAAGGTTTCATGATGCAAAACAATTATACCTCAAAAGGTAAGCATTTAACAGAGTCAGAACGTCTCCTTATTGAACGTTGGCACAATAAGGAAAAAGTCAGTAATCGAGAAATCGCTTATCGTCTTGGTAAAGCCCCTCAAACGATTCATAACGAGATACAACGAGGGACAGTTCAACTCAAATATAAGACAAAGTATTCAGCGAAAATTGCCCAAGAGAGCTACAAGACTTTAAGAACACACTCTAAACGTTCCACAAAGCTGAACGCTCAATTGGACGATCAAATCTCCAAAGCAGTGAAAAACAAGATATCTCTCGAAGTCATTCATCAAGAACTCAAGGGCGTGGTTTGTTTGCGTACACTCTATAACTGGATATCCTCTGGTATTCTTTCTGTAGCTTACCATGAACTGCTCTATCCTCAGTATCGAAAACCTAAGAAACAGCGTGTGACACAGCCTAAACATATGCTAGGTCAATCTATAGAGGAACGTCCTGAAAGTGTTGATGAACGTTCAGAATATGGGCATTGGGAGATTGATACGGTGCTTTTGACCAAAGAGAAGGGCGAGTGTCTCTTGACCCTGACTGAACGCAAGACACGCTTAGAAATTATTAGGCTTATCCCTAATAAGACCACACACTCCGTCAATCAGGCCTTAAGGGGAATTGAATTTTTAGCACTTTCTGTAACTTCAGACAATGGCAGGGAGTTCGCTAAACTCTCAGAAGCTCTGGATTGTCCTGTATATTACTGTCATGCTTATGCCAGCCACGAAAGAGGGACAAATGAAAATCACAACCGAATGATACGTAGGCACTTACCTAAAGGCACAAAGAAAACCACGAAACAAGTCGTGGCTTACATTGAGAACTGGATGAACAATTATCCAAGAAAAATGTTCAACTTCAAGACACCAAATCAGATGTTAATTGAATCTATCTAGTGGCTAAATTGCACTTGCATTTTGCG
>NZ_JROX01000192.1:0-9189 GCF_000800955.1 Kocuria sp. ZOR0020 | reverse complement strand
CGGCCAACTCGGCGGGGGAAGGTGGGTGGGTAGGTGGTTGCTGAACGCGGAGGGGTGCCTGGGTGACTGCCCACAGGCAACAATTCCGCTTTCATCAGCGCCTTTGCCCCACCTCTTGTGCTGTCCGAACCCATCCATACACTCGAACACATGTTCGGATGGATGGGGAGGTTGTGATCATGCCAACAATGATCGACCAGCCGATTTCGGTGGCCGTCGCCCCTGACGGTGAGCCGCGATCTTTCATGTGGGGCCCGTACGAGTACGAGGTGGTGGGCGTACCTCAAGCCTTCTTCCGACGCCGCAAGTGGTGGCGGGAGGCCGGGGATCTTGCCCGGATAGATCAGGAGTTGTGGCGGGTTGAGGCCTCCTGCGACAGCGCTGAGTTCCGCCTTTACGATCTCCTTCGCCGCCCGGACGGTGGATGGGCGTTGTACGTCCAGTGGGAATAGTGACCGCCCAGATCAGGAGGAACTTTCACCGATAACACCCAGTAGCAACCGAGTCGCACATGTCCTTCACGCACTTGCACGTCCATTCCGGATTCTCCGCCCATTACGGCACAACTTCCCCGGAGCGTCTGGTGCAGTTGGCCCACTCCCACAGCGCACCCGCGCTTGCCCTGACCGATCGGGACGGGCTGTACGGTGCCGTCAAACACATTGGTGCCTGCATTCAGGCCGGCCTGGCCCCCGTCCTGGGTGTGGACCTGGCTGTTCATCACGACGACGGCGCTCCTCTGGGGCGGGTGGTCGTCCTGGCTCATGGCCATCTGGGCGGTGCCGGATACGCAGCATTGTGCCGGGTGGTTTCAGCTGCTCATGCTGCGGGAAGCAAACACCCGTCCATCAGTCCGACCGAGCTGGCCCGGCATGCAGCCGGCTGGGGAGCAGATGATCCCCCCGGCGCTGGTTCGCCAACGGCCAGTTCATCAGATGCAGCGCACTCCCCTGTGCTCAGCGTCCTGTTGGGCCCCGCCTCAGACGTGGGAAAGCTGGTGGAGAGACGCCAGCTGGCTGCAGCCAAGAACGCCCTGAGTGGATGGGTTCGCACCATGCCAGCGGGGTCCTTGAACCTTGAGGTGGTCTGCCATCTGGCTGAGCCTGGACAACCAGGCAGCGTCACCCCGGCCACCAGGATGTTGGGGCTGGCAGAGGCCGTGTCCCTGCCTGCGGTGCTGACCAACGCGGTGCGTTACGGGCAACCGCAGGAAGCGGTCACGGCAGATGTTGCTGATTCCACCCGCGCCCTGCTGCCACTGGATGAGGTGGTGGAGCTTGACCCCACCGGGCAGGCGTGGCTGAAGCCGGACACGGAGATGCTCAAGGTTGCCCGGATGGTGGTCACAGTGGGTGATCACCAGCGCAACGCCGGGGACCTTCTGGGCGCCACGGAACGTCTGGCCGAATGCTGCGCGCTGGATCCCGTCAGTGACCTGGGGTGGGGGCAGCCCAAGATGCCGGAGGCCTCCGTGATCGGTATCACCGGGGATCCCATGACTGCCCTGTGGGAGCGCGCCCGGGCCGGAATCGACCACCATTACCCGCGGGCCTCGCCCTCCATGCGCCGGAAAGTGGAAGAACGCCTGGCCCATGAGATGGCCACCGTGGAGCATCTGGGGTTTCCCTCCTACTTCCTGACCGTGGCACGTGTGGCGGACATCATCCGGTCCATGGGCATCCGGATCCAGGCCCGCGGTTCGGGTGTGGGGTCGGTGTTGAACTACCTGTTGGGCACTTCCGGCGTTGAGCCGTTGTCCAACGGGCTGTTGTGGGAGCGTTTCCTCTCCCCGGAACGTCTGAGCTTGCCGGACATCGACCTTGACGTGGAGTCAGCCAGACGCCATGAGATCTACCACCGGTTGTTCCAGGAGTTCGGGGACCAACGGGTCTGCCTGATGTCCATGACCAACACCTACCGGTCCCGGGGTGCGGTCCGGGATGCCGGGCTGGCCCTGGGGTTGCCGGAGGAGCAGATCGACCGCATTGCCAAGGAACTGTGGCGCTTTGATGCCAAACAGTTCCGCCAGGCGCTTCAGGAGAAACCCGAGTTGGAGGAGATTGCCCAAGAGGTCCGCGGGTCCCAACAACTGGACCTTCTGGTGGAACTGACACAACGGTTGGACTCCCTGCCCCGGCACATCTCCATGCACCCGTGCGGGGTGATCCTCTCGAACACCTCCCTGCTGGAGCGCACCCCGGTCCAGCACTCCGGGTTGGGGCTGCCCATGTCCCAGTTCGACAAACACGACATGGACCCCATGGGGTTGATCAAACTGGACATCCTGGGGGTTCGGATGCAGTCCTCCATGGCTTTCGCCGTGGAGGAGATCAGGCGCAACACCGGTGAGCGGATTGATCTGGACCGAATTCCTCTGGATGACGAGCCCACGTTCCAGACCATCCGCACCACCCACACGTTGGGGATCTTCCAGGTGGAGTCCCCCGGTCAGATGGAGCTGGTGGGCAAGCTGCAACCGGAGAAGTTCAATGACCTGACCGTGGACATCAGCCTGTTCCGTCCAGGCCCCATGAAGAACAACATGCCGCAGCATTATCTGGCGGCCCGTCACGGTTATGCCCGTCCGGATTACATCCACCCGCAGCTCAAACCGTTCCTGTGGGAGACCAAGGGGGTGGTGGTTTTCCACGAGCAGGTCATGCAGATCCTTGACCAGGTCACCGGTTGTGGTCTGGGCAAAGCTGATGTCTACCGGCGTTGGTTGGGCAAACCGGAGAAGATGCCGTTCATCCAGGACCTGGTGTATTCCAAGGGCCCGGAGCGAGGATTCGATCCCGCCGCGTTGCACAAGGTCTGGATGATTCTTGAGGGGTTCGGGTCCTTCGGGTTCGCCAAGGCTCACGGTGCAGCGTTTGCCCTGCCCACATATCAGAGTGCCTGGTTGAAGACCCATCACCCGGCTGAGTTCTTGGCGGGTCTGCTGACCCATGATCCAGGGATGTGGCCCAAGGACCTTTTGGTGGCGGAGGCCCGCCGCCTGGGCATTCCGCTGTTGCCCATGGACGTCCAGCACTCCGGCTTGGAGTACGCCACACACCCTTTGCCGGATGGGCGTACCGGGATCCGTATGGCGTTGGGGGAACTGATGGGCAGCACGGAGACCGAACGGGAACGGATTGCCGAGTTCCAGCCCTTCAGAACCCTTCACGACTTCCGTGATCAGGTCCGTCCCCGCCGCACCACGTTCCAGAACTTGGCCCGGGTAGGCGCCTTGGATGCCTTCATCGGTTATGACCGCAGCCGTCGTCATGACCTTCTGACCTATGTGCGTTCCATGAGTGCCCCTGCTGAGCACGTCCCGCGCCACCAGTTGTCCCTGGACTTTGCGGTGCCGGTACCTGTCCTGGACGGTGTCACCGCCTTGGATCTGCACGGTCAGCGTCAGGTGGATCTGGAGTTGCAGCAGTTGGGTCTGGGTGTCAGCGAACACCAGATGCAGCGTTTCCACCCGTTGTTCCGCAGGTTGGGGGTGGTGCCCGCCAAGAATCTGGTGGATCTGCCCAACGGATCGGAGGTCTTGATCGCTGGGGTGCGCCGGGCCACCAACACCCCACCCATGCGCAGTGGTCAACGGGTGGTGTTTGTGAGCCTGGACGATGGCACCGGGGTTTCCAACACGGTGTTCTTCCCGGATGCCCAGGAACGGATCAAGAACAAGGTGTTCCGCACCAATTACATGCTGGTCCGCGGCGTGACCAAACGGGAAGGTGCCCGTGGGATCAGCGTGGTGGGTTCCATGGCGTGGGATCTTTTGGCATTGCCGGATGCCATGGGCCAACAGGTGCCCAGCCCCGTCGTCGTCGTGGGGCCGGCTACCCACCACGACGACGACGCCCGCGCCGGTGCGGAGGTGATCCGCCTTGCAGTGTGAGCCCTCAGATGACCGTGGACTGCAACGTGTGGCGGTACTTGCCGCGGAACAACCGTCTGGTGGCCGGGTCCAGGAACCACAGGTAGGCGCCGTAGGCAATGGCGATCACCGCGGCAATGGTCCGTCCGGAGCTGAGGTCGATGTCCAGGTACGGGAAGACGTCAATCTGATCGGAAACCGCGTAGATCATGAAGAACGCGGTCAGGAAGAACAGCACGTCCACCTGCCAGTCGGAGCGGATCCCGGTGACCGCGAACAACGGGATCAGCCACACCACGTACCACGCCTGAATCATGGGTGCAAAGATCACGATTGCCGCAAACGCCCAGGTCAAACGCCAGATGATCCTCTGATCCTTGCCAACAAACATCATGTAGAGAATCACCGGCACCGCCATGAGCTGGCCGATCCTGTGGACCAGGTCCATGGCTTCCCCGCCGTTGCCGCCCAGCAGGCCCACCACGGCACTGGCCAACAGGCCCAACATGCCCACGGGGGCGTACCAGATGAACACGGAACCGGGTGTGGACATGGCCGAAACCCAGCCGAAGCCGAAGTCGGAGACCAGTCCCATGACCGCCATGATCACCACGGACCAGGCAAGGGTCAGGAACCAGATCAGGAACTTCCGTGGCCAGGAGGCGCCCTTACCGGCCCACAGCAGACCGATGAACGGCAAGAACACCAAGGTGATGGGTTTGATGGCCACAGACATGGTCACCAGGAATGCCCCCAGCAAACCACCCTTCCAGTTGCGCCACGTGGCCGCAGCCAGCACGCCACCCAGAGCCAGGGCGATCATGATGGCGTCGTTGTGGGCGGCCAGGATGAAGTTGACCAGGAACAGAGGGTTGGCCACGGACAACCACAGGGCGCGGGTGGGGTTGATTCCGTGCATCCGAGCCAACTTGGGGATCATCCAGGCCATGGCGATCACGGAGATGATGCACAACGCACGGAACAACAGCACCGATTGATCCGGTTGGGCATCCGTGATGGCCACAACCCCTTGCTCCATCCACAGGAACAGCGGCCCGTACGGCGGCGGGGACTCACTCCACAGCTGGTCAGCGCCCAGTTGGAAGAAGTTCTCAATGTAGGAGACGCCGTATTCGTAGGGATTCAACCCGGACTGCATCACACGGCCTTGACCGATGTAGGAGTAGATGTCCCGGCTGAACATGGGAATGGCCACCATCATGGGCAGCGACCACGCAATCATGGCGGCATTGATCCACTTGCGGGTGTCCGGCCCCCAGTGGTTGAGCTTCTGGCCCAGCCGCAACCATTCACGCACCAGAAGCATCCCACCCAGGGCCACCAAGATGATGGAGATGATGGCGCCGGGGGTGGTGAACCGCAGTGCGATCACCATCGGGTTCTGCCGCAGCTCGGAGACCGCTGCCAACCACCCAACACCCAGAGAACCCACGAACAGCAGAATCGAACCCACGGTTCCTGCAATCACGGTGCGCAACGGGGACCGCCGGAGTCGTTGCTGAGAGATGACTACGGCATTCGTCGTCGTGCCGGGCTCAGTGGCCGCGGCGCTGGAGTCGGCGTTGGCTGCTGACACAGGTCCCCTCTGATGTGGGCCCGGGGGCGGGTGCGTGGCAGCCACTCCGTGAACCGCGTGATTGCAACACAGTGAGGGGAGGATGCCCGCGGTCCAAGGCCGTGAATCTGCGGTCGATCGTGGGCCATCCTACCGGGGGCACACCGAAGTTGCCGGGGAGCCATGCGAAAGAGACTGGCATTACAGTTGCGTGGGTGGCTATTTCGAATCAACGAATCGTGTGGATCGACTGCGAGATGACCGGGCTCTCCCTGGAGGATGACGCCCTGATCGAGGTTGCCGTTCTGGTGACCGATGACCAGCTCAACGTCCTGGGTGACGGGGTGGACGTGGTCATCAAACCCACGGACGCAGCCCTGGCACAGATGAATGACTTTGTGCGCAACATGCACACCACCTCCGGTCTGCTGGAGGAACTCCCCCACGGCACCACCATGGAGGAGGCCCAGCAGCAGGTTCTGGACTACATCCGTGAGTGGGTCCCGGAGCCCGGCAAGGCGCCCTTGGCCGGCAACTCAGTGGGAACGGACCGCACCTTCCTGGTCCGGGACATGCCTGCGCTGGTGGAGCATCTGCACTACCGGGTCATTGATGTCTCCACCATCAAGGAGCTCTCCCGCCGCTGGTACCCGCGGGCCTACTTCCAGTCTCCGCCCAAGACCGGCAACCACCGTGCCCTCGGTGACATCCAGGACTCCATTGACGAACTGCGGTACTACCGCGGTGCGGTTTTTGTCCCCGATCCCGGGCCGACCTCGGATGCAGCCAAGGAGGTGGCCGCCAAGATCGTCGCCTCCCGCACCGGAGCCGACGACGACGCCCCGGCCGCCAACCCCGAAAGCTAGCCATCTCACACGCGGCACACACACCCTGCGTTCATGGGTTATAGTGGTCCGCGTTGCTTTCACGGCGGGCGGTTCACACCGTCACCGTCAAACGCATCTTGGTGGGCGTAGCTCAGTCGGCAGAGCGCCTGGTTGTGGTCCAGGAGGTCGCGGGTTCAACCCCCGTCGCTCACCCCAAATGGGTCAGGTTTGAACTTTCGACCAAGGGACCGCCCTTGGTCGGGGTTCGGACCTGGCCCATCTTCTTTGCCTCGGCGGCCCAGGTGAGGGCGTCGGCCTGCAAGCCTTCGATGTTCAGCCCGTCGTACGGCGTCTTGTAGCCGACCCGCACGTCGTTGTCCTCGTCGATGTAGATCGTCTTGAACAGCGCCTGGTTGAGGAGCCGACGGTTCGCGTCGTCGGCGTGCTCGTAGATGTCGGCGGCGTTGGACAGCAGTTTCAGTGTGTCGTCGAGGTTCGCTCTCGCGTCGGCGTAGTGGCCGTGGTGCGCGGTGATCCGGTGCTCGATGGTCTCCAGCGACGCGGTGATCCGGTCCTGCTCCCTCTTGAGGAGGTCGAGCGGGATGGCTCCGGCGTAGTGGGCTTGGAGCAGCTTCTGCTGCTCGCCTTCGAGCTGGGTTCTCCGGGACGCGAGGTCGGCGAGTTCGGCGGCTCCTTCGGCCATCATCTCGTCGAACCTCGCATGAATCATCCCCGAAACCGCCTCGATCGTTTCCGGGTCGATCTGCACCTTGACGTAGAAGCGCTCGACGAGTCGTTCGACCTGCTCGATCAGCATCGCCTGCCGGGTGCAGGTACCTCTGCCACCGTGACGGCTGGCGCAGACGAAGTACGGGTAGATCGTGCCCTGACTGCTCTTCGCGTTGCACACCAGCAACCGCGACCCGCACTGCCCGCAGAACACCGTCCCCTTCAAGTAGTGCTCATGGACTTGCGTCGCATCCGCAGCCGAGCGATGCGTGCCGAGCACGGTCTGCACCTGATCCCACACCTCGTTGGGGACGATCGCCTCGTGCACTCCCGCGTAGGTCACGCCCTGATAGCGGACGCTGCCCTTGTAATACGGGTTCGTCAGCATCCGATGCACCGACGACTTGCCGATGGGTCGGGATGGTCGCCGCGGCGACGCCGCAGTCGTGAGGCCGCGCGCCACGAGTTCCTGGTGGAGCTGGCTCGTCGTCCAGTCACCGGATGCGAACACCTGGAACGCCCACCGGACCAATCGCGCACGCTCTTCGTCGATCTCGACGGTACGTACCTCCCGCCCGAACTCGTCGCGCACGCCGACGTTGCGGTAGCCGATGGGTGCCTTCGTCACGGTGCCGCCCTGCGCGGCCTTCTGCGACAGGCCCTTGACGACCTCAGTGGCGAGGTTGCGGGAGTAGAACTCGGCAATCGAGGACATGATGCCGTGCAGCAGCATCCCCGATGGGGTCTCGTCGATGTTCTCCGTGGCCGAGACCAGCGTGACGCCGGCGTCCTTGAGTGCGAGGTGGATGGTCACGTCATCGGCACGGTTCCGGGCGAGCCGGTCGACCTTGTGGACGATGCAGTAGTTCGTCTTGTGCTTCGCGACGTACTGGATCATCCGCATCAGCTCGGGCCGGTCGGCCTTGCGCGCGGACTCGCCCGCGTCGACGAACTCCTCGATGATCGTTGCGCCGAGCTGGTCGGCCTTGCGCTGGTTCGCCTCGCGCTGCGCGGGGATCGAGAAGCCGTCCGCCTGGCCGCCCTTCTCTGCCTGCTCCTTGGTGGAGACCCGCAGGTAGGAGACGGCGAACGATCCGGGGAACGGGGTGGGCGTTACGAGGCTGTCTATCGCGGTTCGGTCCGCGTCGATGATCGTCATGGCTCTTCTCCACAGTCACTGGTCCTGCCGACGCGGACTTGTGAGAGCGGATGTTGATCGTGAGAAGAGCCCGAAGGCTGTATGACTAGGCCGAATCGGCCACGTTTACTTTGCCTCGCCGTGGCGGCGAAGCGCTAGGACCACAACATCCGCCATCCGCGACGGATGCCTACATTCTACGACGACGCGCTCGCCCTGGCACGAGGGCGCTTCGGTCGCGTCGCGGCTTGCGAGCGGCACGAGCCCGACTGCTGGAGGGCGAGGCGGATCAGCAGCTCGCAGAGCTTGTCCAAGTCAGGCGGTTCGTGGAACTCGGCCCGGATCGTCAGCTCGCGCTCGCTCTGCTGGCGCTGCCCCGTCTTCCGTTCATAGCGGCGCGCCATGTCTCACACCTCGCCGGTCTCCGGATCGACGCCCGCGAAGAAGGCATCCTCTGCCTCCTGGCGTGCGTTCACCATGTCGATCACGAACCGCACGAAGTCCTCGTCACGATCCGTGATCGGTGAATCTTCGATGGGCTGTGCGGGGTCTTCGCCTGGCCAGCTCGTCTGACGAGTCGGGCGGTCCCGGTCGAGCCGCGTGCCGCAGGCCGCCACCCAATCACGAAGGCGGGCGCGAGCATCCGCGAAGTCGCGGTGCCAGCCGAGGTGTGCCGAGCCGTTCTGCTCTGGATCGTATGCGCACAGCCAGTGCAGGTGCAGCGCCGACAGTTCCCAGAGAAGTTCGGGGTGGCGGTGCCAGTAGGGCGGCACGACACTGGCGGGAAGCCCGTAGGTGTGGCGAAGCCAGTCCACCCAGCGGTTCAGTTCGAGCAACTCGGCTTCGAGATCGTTGGCGGTCAGCAGGTTCCAGTTGACCGGGTGCGGTGGCTCGGGCGCATCGAATCGCGGGGACGCCGGGCCTGCCTCGGGTGGCATGTCGTCGTGCTCGGGGAGGAACTGATCGGTCATGGCTCGGTTGCTCACATTCCGATAGCCGTCGCGGTGGACGGCACAGCCTGCTGAGGTGCGGCGAACGCGGTCGCGTC
>NZ_JROX01000191.1:0-5802 GCF_000800955.1 Kocuria sp. ZOR0020 | reverse complement strand
GCAGTGCTGGCTTGATCGGCTGTTCTTGCCTGATGGGCGGCGCTGGCCTGACCAACAGTTCTGGCCTCAGCCGTCGTACCAGGCGTGCTGTCGGTGGCAGGGTCGGTATCGGCCACGGTGCGGGGGTTGTCCGCAACCCCCGTGCCGGTGGCAGCACCGGCCCTGACCTGCGGCGACTGGTCCGCCGCAGCCAGCGATGTGTTGTTCTGCTCCGGTTGACCGTTGGAGCCGGAGAGGGATGAACTCGCCTGTCCTCCCCCCAACGCCAGGTGTGACTGGGCGGGAGTGATGCCCGTGGTTTCAATACCAAGGTCCTCGCTGACCTGCTGGCGCACCTCGTCCACGCGCTGTGGCGGTTCCGGCTGTTTCTGCGGCTCAGGTGCTGGTTCCTGCACCTTCTTCTTGCGTCCGAACAAGCCGCGCTTCTTGGGTTCAGCGGGTGCGGGGGCAGCCTCAACCTGCTGTACCGGCACCAATTCCTTGCGCCATGTGCCCAGCACGGTTCGTTCGCGGTCCGCCAGTTCACGCACCACGGTGGGCACGTCCTTGTCCGAGGACTCCCCACCATCCATGCGCTGCACCCCGCGCTTCTGCAGCTCCACGGCACCGGTCAGCAACAGGGCGTCGTCGATCCCCAGATCCCGGGCCTTGCGGGTGAAGCCCACGCGGTAGAGCATGGCCATGTTCACGGTGTGCACAAACCACAGGTAACCCAGAGCCTCGGGCTGCTCGTCCGGGCGTTCCTGAGCCGCCACCAGAAGCAGGGAGTCCTGCCCCAGGTCCTTGAGCAGATGGTTGATCTGCCCGGTTTTCAACCCCACAGCCCGCACACCACCTGAGGTCGCGGTGATTTCACGGACCGCCACATCGGAGACCTTCAACCCCGCCCGGCACCGGTCCAAGGTCGACGGCGAAAGGCGCGAGGACAGCGCCGTATCAGCCGCGCCCAGGGGAACACGCAATCGTTTGGGGCCTGCAGCATCCGTCTCGACTGAGCCTTGGCGCGCCCAGCCACGCTGCGTCAAGGCCTGGGTGAGGGGCTCAGCGGCGGGGGTGTCCACGCTCAACGTGATGGATTCGGCCTCATACCGGTCATGGGCGTAATCGGCCAATTTCTGCATGAACGCGGGAACCATGGTGGGCTTGTTCACGTGCGCCTGCTGGGCCTCGGCATGGATGCTGCCGTTCTCCTGGCGGACCAACAATTGGGCGTAACCCACCATGCGTTCATCGGCATCTCGAATCAGAACTCGGTCCACCGTGAGTTGTGTGCCTTCAGCCGATTGTTGAACGGCCCCAATACCCCACAGCTGATGGGGATGGCCTCCGGTGACCCGAACCGTGGCATCCCACGTTTTCTGGTTCAGGCTGGAACTGACAGTCAAAGCCACAGCGCGCGTATTCCTTTGAATGGTGAATGGGCCTCACGGCCTGGGGCAGCCGGAGTACACAGAACTCTTGGGGCAACAGTGTATGCGTGCACGTCGGTTGCTCAGACCCCGGCCCCGCCGCCGTCAGTTGCGGGCGTACTTCTCCCACTTGGCGGCAACGTGCTCACCCTCCACCACGCGGACCGTTCCGGAGTGGGAACGCATCACCAAGGACTGGGTGGTGATTTTCTGGCCTTGATAGCGGACACCGCGCAGAAGATCGCCGTCGGTGATTCCCGTGGCCGCAAAAAAGCAGTTGTCCGAGGTGACCAAATCCTCAGTGGTCAACACCTGCTCCACGTTCAAACCTGCAGCAGTGGCCTTTTCTCGTTCGTCGTCGTTCATGGGTGCCAACCGGCCCTGGATCACACCACCCGTGGCCTTGACGGCGCAGGCGGTCACAATGCCCTCAGGGGTCCCGCCGGTGCCCATCATCACGTCAACACCGGTGCCTTCACGGCAGGCCGCAATGGCTCCGGCGACGTCGCCGTCCAGAATCATGCGCGTGCGGGCCCCCGTCTTCCGGATCTCATCCACCAGGTCAGAGTGCCGCGGACGGTCCAAAACACAGACGGTCAGCTGGTTGACGGGCACACCTTTGGCGCGGGCCACCAGGTGCAGGTTCTGCTTGACCGGCAGGCGCAGGTCCACAAAATCAGCTGCCTCCGGCCCCACCACCAGCTTCTCCATGTAGAACACCGCCGACGGGTCAAACATGGAACCGCCATCAGCCACAGCAATCACGGACAGGGCGTTGTTCATGCCCAACGCAGTCAGGCGAGTACCGTCAATCGGGTCCACAGCAATGTCAGATGCCGCACCGGAGCCCTCCCCCACCTGCTCACCGTTGAAGAGCATGGGGGCCTCGTCCTTTTCACCCTCACCGATCACCACGGTCCCGTTGAAATCCACGGTGGACAAAAAGGCGCGCATGGCATCCACGGCCGCACCGTCGGCACTGTTCTTGTCTCCGGCACCCACCCAGTGACCTGCGGCAATGGCGGCAGCCTCGGTCACGCGGACCAGTTCCATGGCCAGGTTGCGATCGGGCGCGTTGGTGGACTTTGTCTGCTGGGGCACAGCTTTCCTCACCTTCGGTGCGTGTGGGGCGACCTCGTCGTCGACCTCATCCACCAGAGTAGCCGCGAGACCGCCGGCCTTGTAGGTGTTGCGGCGGCCCACCACTGCGTGGGACGGGTGAGCTGAACTTTGGGGGCACAATGGAGCCCGTGAGTCAGCAGAATCCCCAGAGCACTGAGCGCCTCGACCCGCAAGGTCAGCCGGTTGAACCAGCCGATCAGCAGTTCACGCCTCAGATCACGGCCAAGCAGGCACAACGTGTCCATGCCCCGGCCCGTGCCATGCTGATTTCCATGGCGGTACTGGTGCTGTTGGCCCTCCCGTTCTTCTTACTGCAACCACGTCCGGACGGTCAGACCTACCGCCCGGACGTCAATGTGGCGCAGGAAGCTGCCTATGCTTCCGACGTCGCAGCGTTCACGCCCCTGGCCCCAGATCTGGGAGACGGTTACAGCCCCAACTTTGCCCGGTGGCAGGGCAACACCGCTGACGGGGTGGATCGCTGGGAGGCGGGGTGGGTGACGCCGTCGTCACGGTTCGTCGAACTGATCCAGACCGATCAGGCCAACCCCACGTGGGTGGCTGACGTGGTGGATCAGGCCCCGGCTACCGGGTCCCGCGAAGCCCACGGCATCGAGTGGGAGATGCACCAGAAGGAAAACGACCGCGGCCAGGTCACGCGCTCCTGGGTGGGTAAGGTGGAGGACAGCACCGTGGTGCTCACGGGCACGGGGTCGGATGCGGAGTTCGATCACGTGGCGCAGTCCGTGGTCGAGGCTCAACAAACACCGGCCACACCTGCGGCCAGCCCATCCGCATGACATTCTGTAATCCGTATCGCCTAGTGTCAGGAGCCGTCCGTGAGCCAGCAAGATCCCACCGTGCAGGACAGCGACTCCATCCAGAACAGTGCGGCCACCCAGGACAGCAACTCCACTGAGTACGCATCTGACGGCACGCGCATCCCCACTCCGGAAGAACCCCTGGGTTACGGGGCCGAGCGCCCACTGACCCCGCAGCAGGCCTGGGAGAAGTTGCGGGCCGGCAACGCGCGGTTTGTGGAGGGCCACTCCGAGCACCCCAACCAGAATGTCAGTCGGCGTGAATCGCTGACCCAGTCCCAGCACCCGTTCACCACCATTTTTGGTTGCTCTGATTCCCGGCTGGCCGCAGAAATCATCTTTGACCTGGGGCTGGGCGATGCCTTTGTGGTGCGTACGGCCGGCCAGGTGGTGGCTGACGCCGTCCTGGGCACACTGGAATATTCAGTGGAGGTGCTCAAGGTCCCGCTGATCGTGATCCTGGGACACGACTCCTGCGGCGCGGTCACCGCCACCAAGGAAGCCGTGGACAGCGGGAACCTGCCTGCCGGTTTCCAGCGATCCTTGATCGAACGCATCACCCCAGCGGTGTTGGACGGTCACCGCACCGGGCGGGATTCCGTCAACGAGATGGTCATTGAGAACGTCCGGATCGTGGCCGAGCGAATCTTGGACCAGTCGCGTTCCATTGCAGCGGCGGTCTCCCGCGGGGACGTGGCGATCGTGGGCCTCTTCTACCACCTTGGTCACGGCAAGGCCGAGCTGGTCTACGGCCACGGGGCTTGGCTGGAACTGGACTGAGCCTCCCGCCCCTCTCCCCACCCCCTTCCCGCCGAAACCTCCGACAAGTCCCGGCAACGGCTCTAGAGAGGGCTTTTTCGGAGGTCTCGGTGGGCTGGATGACGACGACGGCGGCCTGCGCGTCGTCACGAATGTGGTCCGGGCCATAGACTGGTGTCATGGCTGACAACAACGCTGAATTCCGTATCGAACACGACACCATGGGTGAGGTGAAGGTTCCGGTCAACGCCTTGTACCGGGCCCAGACCCAGCGCGCCGTAGAGAACTTCCCGATTTCCGGCAAGACCCTGGAGCGCCAGCACATCAAGGCCCTGGCCCAGGTCAAGAAGGCCGCAGCTCAGGCCAACCAGGAACTGAACGTGCTCGATGCCGAGCGCTCGCAGGCCATCCAGGACGCCGCTGACCTGGTTGCTTCCGGTGATTACGACGAGCACTTCCCCATTGACGTGTTCCAGACCGGCTCCGGCACCTCCTCCAACATGAACACCAACGAGGTCCTGGCAACGCTGGCCACCCGGTCCTTGGAGTCCACCGGCACCGAGGTCCACCCGAATGACCACGTCAACGCCTCTCAGTCCTCCAACGACGTCTTCCCCACCTCCGTGCACGTGGCTGTCACCGCGGCGTTGTCCCACGAACTGATTCCGGCCATGGAGACTCTGGCAGCGTCGCTGGAGAAGAAGGCCGAGGAGTTCAAGGACGTCGTCAAGTCCGGGCGCACCCACCTGATGGACGCCACACCCGTGACCCTGGGTCAGGAGTTCGGTGGCTACGCCGCGCAGGTGCGCTACAGCATCGAGCGCGTCAACGCATCCCTGCCCCGCGTGGCGGAGGTTCCCCTGGGCGGCACCGCCGTGGGCACGGGCATCAACACCCCCGCCGGCTTCTCCGCACGGGTGATCGAGCTGCTGGCTGCCGAAACCGGGCTGCCCATCACGGAAGCCCGCAACCACTTTGAGGCCCAGGCCAACCGTGACGGTTTGGTGGAGGCATCCGGTCAGCTGCGAACCATTGCTTACTCCTACATGAAGATCAACAACGATCTGCGTTGGATGGGTTCCGGGCCCAACACCGGTCTTGGCGAAATCGCCATCCCGGACCTGCAGCCGGGCTCCTCCATCATGCCCGGCAAGGTCAACCCCGTGATCTGTGAGGCCGCCATCCAGGTGGCTGCCCAGGTGATCGGCAACGACACCACGGTGGCACTGTCCTCCACCAACGGTGCGTTTGAACTGAACGTGGGCATCCCGGTCATGGCTGCCAACCTGCTGGAGTCCATCCGCCTGCTGGCCAACACTTCCACCGTGATGGCGGAGAAGATGATTGACGGTTTGACCGCCAACCAGGAGCGTTGCCGCTTCTTGGCCGAGGCCTCGCCGTCGATCGTCACCCCGCTGAACAAGGCCATCGGGTACGAGGCCGCAGCCAAGATCGCCAAGCACGCCGTGGCCAACAAGGTCACCGTGCGTGAGGCCACCGTGGAGCTGGGTTACGTGGACGGCGAGAACCTGACCGAGGAGCAGTTGGACGCCGCTCTGGATGTCACCACCATGACAGGACCCAACTCCTGAAATCGTCGCTGAGCAGCGAGTTCCACCGGTACTGACCGGCCCAGAAGCGATTCGTGCCGCCCATCAGCTCTGATGGGCGGCACAAATCGCTTCTGAGCA
>NZ_JROX01000190.1:0-12368 GCF_000800955.1 Kocuria sp. ZOR0020 | reverse complement strand
AGCGGCAGGAGAAAGGTTGGGGGAGCGGTCAGATCGAGCGTCCCGGCGCGTCCGGTGAAGGCCGCCGCTGGCCGAAGTCCCGACCGACCTCCGGCCGTGTGACCGCGCGACCGGGCGCGTCGGCGTCGAGCAAGGCGATCACGTCGCCGGGCTGGGTGACGAGCGTCGCGAGTCCCTGTCGGATGAGTTCGTTCGGCCCGCTACTGGCCGCGCTGGTCACCGGGCCGGGCACCGCACCGACGCTTCGGCCGAGATCACGTGCCGCAAGGACAGTGCTCATCGACCCCGATCTGACGCCGGCCTCGGGAATCACGGTCGCACCCGACAGCGCCGCCAGCAGCCGGTTCCGAGCGATGAACCGGTGCCTGGTCGGCGCCGACCCTGGCGGCACCTCGCTCACCAGCAGACCGACGTCGCCGACCCGGTTCAGCAGCTCACCGTGACCAGCAGGGTAGGGACGGTCAAGACCGCCCGCGAGGACCGCAACAGTCTGCCCACCGGCAGCGAGAGCGCCGCGATGCGCGGCTCCCTCGATCCCATAGGCGCCACCGGCGACGACGATGCGCTCCTCATCGGCCACGCCCGTCACCAGCTCGCCGGTGACTCGCTCCCCGTAGCCGGTCGAGGCGCGGGCGCCGGTGACCGTGACCCGATCGCTCAGCGCCCTCGTCAGGAACGAGGTCGCCCCGCGCGTCCACAACAAGTACGGAGCACGGTCACCCAGATCATCCAGACCGGCCGGCCAGTCCTTGTCAGACGGGATGAGCGTGCCGAATGCCCCACCCTGAGCCTCCGCCACGCGGCCGAGCAGAGCAGGTGTGATCCGCGCGGCGAGGCGTTCGCGCCACATCAGCGCGTCGGCGCGAGCAAGACCCGGCACCGGATCGTCCGACTCGATCAGCCGCAGCGTCTCGACCGCTCCGGCCCGAGCCAGCACGTGCCCGGCGGCTCCGTCGTTGGGCTCGGCGATCATCGACAGCGCGACCCGCGCCATCCGCTCACCCTGCACCTGCTCCGCCAGCGTCACCATGATCGGTGTCCTCTCACTCCGAAGGTCACCGACCAGGTACACGCCCGCCCGCCGAGGGATTCCCTCTGTCAGAGCACGCTCGTAGACTGGATCACGAGGCGGGTTCATCCAGCTACGCGGGTCCTACGGGACAGCCCCTCTGAGGGCACTCGGTTCATAGCCGCCTCCACGACGGAACACCGTCGCGCTATGACGAGGAAAGAGAGACCCCGCGATGCTCCGCACATCCGTGGCGCTCAGCGCACGAGGCTATGGCGTACTCCGCTACGCACCTACCAACCTGCTGCTCAACGCCATCCGTACCCGACGTGGCCTCAAGTGGGGCATCCCAGCGATGCTCTTGGCCGTGCCCTACCTTTACGCCGCCGCGATCTGCACCACGATCATCAACGACGACGGCCCCGGTGGGCTCTACCTGCTGGTCCTGCTGTTCGTCTGGAACGCCTTCAAGTTCCTCTGGATCGGACCCGTAACACTCGCCTACTTGCTCCAGCGTTCGCATCCCGAGCCCGATCCAGGCGAACGATCCGATCGGCTCGCCTAGCGGGTCGAGCGAGTTCAAGCATTGGTGCATCCCCCACAGACACGCCGGCAGCAGCTCACTCCTGCCCCCGGCGCGCCGTCGGGTTAGAGCCTGGGACGTCTGTGTCGCTGGCTAGACTGAACTTACGGCCGACAGTGAGAGATTGCGGGAAGATGACGGAAGAGCACGAGGTGTTGACCACCGACGAGGCGGCAGCGCTTCTTCGTGTCAGCACGAAGACCGTGCTGTCCCTAGCCAACTCGGGCGCGTTGCCCGGAGAGAAGGTCGGGCGAGCGTGGCGCTTCCTGCGGAGCGATGTTCTGTCCTTCGAGCGCGGAACCGATAGCAAGCGTGGACGGAAGGGAGGAGATGGATGACCGCGGCACTGACAGAGGTCGTCACCTCGACGGTCCCTGAGTATCTGGGACACCAGCCGACTGTCATTGACTTCTTCTCCGGCTGCGGAGGAACCAGCGCTGGTCTGCGCGACGCGGGTATGCGAATCGCCGCGGCAGTCGATTTCGATGCTGCGGCGTCGGCTACCTATCGAGCCAACTTCCCAGAAGCGGAGTTTCACGAAGTCGACATTCGCAAGCTTGGGGTTGATGTCTTCGACCACTTGATCGAGAAGGATGCTCCGCTCGTGTTCTCTGCCTGCGCTCCTTGTCAGCCATACAGTTCGATGCGACCGTCCGCATCGCGGGCCCGTCCGCAAGAGCGATCGTTGCTACTCACGCTCATTCCGTTCATGGATCGGCTAAGGCCGGATGCTCTTATTGTCGAGAATGTTCCGGGTCTGCAGAAGATTCCCGGTGGCTCCACCTGGAACCGATTCCTGCGGTACCTAGCTCGCGCTGGCTACTCGACTCGGTGGGAGGTAGTAGATTGCCGCGACTACGGTGTGCCCCAGCGGCGTAAGCGGCTGGTTCTGCTCGCGTCCCGACACGGTTCCATCGACCTGCCCGAACCAACTCATGGACGCGATCGACAGCCGTACTCAACGGTACGAGACTGGATTGGCTCCCTGCCAGCCATTGAGGCTGGCGAAGCGCACCCAGACGATCCACTCCATCGTTCCGGGGCACTTGGCGATCTGAACCTGCGTCGAATCATGGCGCTTCCTGAGGGGGGAAGCAGATCGGAATGGCCGGCGGATCTCTGGCTAGATTGCCACCGAAACAGCAAGGGGCACCAGGACACATACGGTCGAATGAAATACGATGACACGGCGCCGGTCCTCACGACTAAGTGCACGGACATAACCAACGGCCGATATGGGCATCCGACGCAACACCGCGCGATCAGCGTCCGTGAGGCTGCTTTGTTGCAGACCTTCCCTCCGGACTTCAAGTTCCTCGGCAGCTTGAAGTCGGTGACGCGACAGATCGGAAACGCCGTGCCCGTGCTCGTCTCGAAAGCGATGGGTGAGCACATCGTCGAGCGCTTGCAGGCGTCCCGGTTCGGCGATCATGGCTGAGTTCAAGACGAGCGCCCGGGCCGTCGACATGCTGGGCCGACAGCAGATCGCGGGAATCCCTAGCGCGATTAGCGAACTATTCAAGAACGCGCATGATGCGTACGCCGAAAGAGCTGAAGCGGACTTCATTAGGTTCAAAGATGCGTTTGTAATCAGGGATGATGGCGACGGGATGTCGCGGCAAGACTTCGAAGGACGGTGGCTCACACTCGGCACCTCCTCTAAGTCGGCACAGAGTTCGACGGTCCAAGCTCACCCCGGCCCCAAACGCGCGATTCTGGGCGAAAAGGGGATCGGTCGGCTCGCGATCGCAGCAATCGGGCCACAGACCCTGGTCATAACGAAGGCGCGTGGACACCGCCGCGTTGTCTCTCTGATCCATTGGGGTGTCTTTGAGCTATCCCATGCTGATCTATCGCAACTCGCTGTTCCAGTCGAAGAACTGTCGGAGGGTGAGTCTCCCGACGTCCAGAGTATGGGAAGTCGGATTCTTTCGAATTTACGCGAACTTGTTACTGTCGATGATGAAGGTCTCTATGAGCGCATCGAAAAGGACATTGCGCGCTGGAGTAAGACCGATATCGTCGAGATTGCTCGAATGGCGGGATTTGATCTAGCCACATTCGACGCCGGGACGGCCTTCATAATCCTGCCCACGTCGCCAGACTTAGAAGCCGACCTTGAGCCGCCGACCCCAAAAGAGGCGGCTCCGTTGCTCAGAACCCTAATCGGATTCGCGAACACGATGACTCCTGGTCACAGCGCTCCGGAGCTGAGAACGGTATTTCGGGATCATCATGCTCCGGACAACATTCGCGATCTGATCGACGAACAGGAGTTCTTTACCGTAGAAGAGTTTCTGAATGCCGATCACCATTTTCAGGGCCAGTTTGACGAGTATGGGCAATTCACGGGGACGGTATCGATTTTCGGTGGCGATCCAATCCCGTTTCCGCTCGCTTGGCCCGCCGCCCGAGGAGTCAAGACCCAATGCGGGCCTTTTAAGCTCAATCTCGCATACATCCAGGGCAGGGCCAAGCAATCTAGGCTCGACCCGAATGACTACTTCTTGATCATCGAGAAGCTAGATCGCTACGGCGGACTTTACATCTACCGTGACGGGATCAGAGTCCTTCCGTACGGCGATAGCAGGTTCGACTGGTTGGACGTCGAGCTTAGGCGAACTAAGTCGGCTTCTGATCACTTTTTCTCCTATCGTCGCATGTTCGGCGCGGTCGAGATATCGCGCGAAGCGAACAGTCTCCTGCGAGAGAAGGCCGGGCGCGAAGGGTTTGCCACGAACGAGGCTTATCGCCAGTTCCGCGCTATTCTTCAGAATTTTCTGCTTCAGGTCGCGGCCGAGTTTTTCCGCGAAGGTGGCGCTCAAGCTGAGATATACGAGGAGGGGCGTCTCGCAAACGAACGGATGGAAAAGGCGCGACGAGCGCGAAGCAAACAAGTACGCGTCCGCCGATCAGAGTACAGCGCGGCGCTTGACAAGTTTTTTGATGCGGTTGACACACAGGCTCCCGAAGCGAGAGTTCAAGAAATACGGGCCGGCATCCTGGCCGCCATTGAGACAGCGAAGCGCGACGATAGCGCTGCGGCAGCGGCCGACCGCCTCGTGCGCGCCGAACTGGCTGCTAGGACGCAACTTCGTGAACTGACCTCAGACCTCCAAGTCAAGCGCCCCCGTGGCGTAGCGTTAAGTGCTGACTTGAGCCGTCGTTCTGTCGCTTACGAAGCGGCTCGATCGGAGGTTCTGTCGTCAGTTGTCGAACCGGCCGAACGCGAGATCGAGTCAGTTCTTGGCGAGGCGGGGCTCGCCCTGGACGCCGCGTTGCACAGGAGGCTCCGCCTCGACCAGGCTATTGGTCAGGCAGTTTCAGAGAGTCGGGCCATCGCAGGCCAGGCGAGGCAGGACCTCAGCGGACGTGCGAACGCTGTCGCAAGCCAGGCCAAGGACGTCGCCAGGGATGCTCACCGTGCTCTTGAGGATGTTGCTGTCGGCGTGCTCCAGGAGGCGAGCGCGACGGATGTGTCCAGTATGACTGACAACGCGTTCACACTACTGAGGAATTCGCTTGAAGGGCGTGTTCGGAGTATGGCCGTCGCTCAAGTAGAAGAGCTCAACGCCATATCCGAGCAACTACGTGCCGTTGCATGGTCGTCGGAAGGCGACGGAAATGATCGCATATCCCTGCTCGACCAAGTGGAACAGCTAGAGGCGCGCGTTGAAGCGCTTACTGATCGTGCCGCACAGGACTTTGAACTGGTGCAAATCGGCATGGCTGTCAACATCGTGACTCACGAGTTCGAGAACAGCATTAAGTCAGTTCGCGATAATTTGCGAAGACTCCGATCGTGGGCGCAACAGAATGCCGGCTTGCGACCCCTATACACGGACCTGCGAGTCTCGTTCGATCATCTGGATGGATACCTCAAGCTGTTCACTCCGCTTCATCGGCGGCTCTATCGTGAGCCGGTCGAGATACGTGGCGTCGACGTTCAACGTTATCTTCATGATGTTTTCGAGAAGCGTTTACTCGACCAAGGCATCACGCTCAGCATCTCTGAGGCGTTTGAGGGAATGCGTATTCGTATGTACCCTTCGACCCTGTATCCGGTAATTGTCAACCTGATTGATAACGCCGCCTACTGGCTTAGTCGCTACACAGGGGATCGAGTGATCTATCTCGACAAAAAGCCTGGAGTGATTACCGTAACCGACTCAGGTACCGGAATCAGCCTGGGCGATGAGGAGGCCGTCTTCGAACAGGGCTTTTCACGAAAGCCCGCAGGATCGGGATACGGCCTGTTCGTTGCGCGACAGGTCCTACGGCGCGACGGTGCCGATATCACCCTCGCCGCCCCCGTCGCGGATCGAGGAGCTCGGTTCGAGATCATTCTTCCGGACGAGAGCGAGGTTTGAGGTGGCGACGAGATTTGAGCTTCACGTACGGCGCCAGGTGCTGGAGTTCCTTCAAACGATCTTGATGATCGACGACGAAGCCTTTCGTAGAGATTCGGGTCCGGAGCAGGCTGCAGACGAAGACTGGACCGACGATGACACTCCACCGGTAGGTTCGGCGCTCAATCTGGTCGCTCCGGGGGCCTCGGCCGAGGGCGATGAACTTGATGTCCAAGCTGTGTCGCGTAGCTTTGCGGAGGCGGCACTGTCATGCGCCATCTTGTCTCCGCAGTCGGCGGAAGAGAATGAAGACTTCAGGCCGGCGTTTGTTCGGACAGCGAAGCGAGCTGACGCGCTTATTCTCGATTGGAACCTCAACGGCGACAATGGTGCTACGGCTGAGAAGCTCATTCGCGCGGTTCTGCGTGAAGACATCAAGTCTCCGCGCCGACGTCTTCGGTTGATTACCGTCTATACCGGTGAACCTGACCTCAGACAGATTACGGACCGCATCGCGAACGCCACGAGTGACAGCCTTGGCGAGGATGAGCTGAAATGGGACGATGATCGTCACGTCGCTTTTAGCCGCGGCCCGGTGCGCGTTGCTGTTTTCGCAAAGGAGCATGTACAGAGCATTCCGGCCGAGCTTGCTGACCGCCGACGGGCGATTTCCGCGCTGCCTACAGTGGTTGTCGAGGAGTTCGGTCGCCACAGTCTTGGGCTTGTAACGACTGCTTCTCTCTCCGCCCTCGCCGGCATCCGCAACGATGCTCACCGACTGCTCGCAGCCTTGGGGCCAGAGATCGATGGCGCCGTGCTTGGCCAGCGCGTATCGCTAGCCCACCCAGAAGACGTCGAGCGACAGGTTGAAGGCCTGATTGCTTCGGAGCTAGCGGCGATCGTACAGGACCATGAAGTCGGGTCGCATGTGGGCTTACCGCGGGTCCGTGAGTGGCTAAAACATAAGAGTGGGATTGGCTCGCGAGGCGTATCGACCTTCGAGTCGATGACCGCTGAACTCCGACTACGGCTTCTTGCCGAGGGATTTAGTCATGAAGCGGTGCAGGAGTTGCAGGATGCTGGCATCGGAAAGAAGAAGCTCGCTGCCGAGGCAACTCACCTGTTCGTGGAGACTCTAGAGGAGAAGCAGCGTTCAGATCAGATCTTCTCAATGCGCATGTCGCTACGCAGCAGGTATGCCAAGCCTTCGCCGGTCTTGCAGCTCGGAACGATCGTGGAACAGGAAGGCACGTACGCAGTGTGTGTCCAACCACTTTGTGACAGCGTCAGGATCAACGGGTCCCGGATGTTCCCGTTGTTGCCGCTTGAGGTCGTTAGCGAAGGTGACCGCGCTCCGAGCGATTTGACGGTACCCGACCCTCAAGCATCAAGTGGCTATGTGCGATTGCGGGTAGTGCCCAAGCCGTCGCGGATTCTGATGCGTGATTTCAGCGGCGGACCAGCCGGAACCGTGCAAGTTCGCTGGTACCGAAAAGTCGGACGGTTTTCCGAGGTAAAGGTGAAAGGGAGAGGCAAGTCTTGGCGCTGGGTCGGCGACCTCAAGACTGATCACGCGCAAAGGGTGGTGGAGCGTCTGTCCTCTGAATTTTCGCGAGTAGGTCTTGAAGAGGCAGAGGTCTTGCGGCAAGGCTGGTGAGCCTCCGCGATAATTTCCGTGGGGGACCAAAAGGGGACCAGAATCATGCAAACCATGCATCTCGTGACGTGCTCTGCATGATCTGACGCCCGAAATCACGCGGAAATCGGCCTCGTGCGAGCCGTCTGGACGCCTGGGGGTCAAGGGGTCGCAGGTTCAAATCCTGTCATCCCGACAGTTTACCCAGGTGAGAGAAGGTTTCTCACCTGGGTGTCGTCGTTTTCAGGGGCGGATGTCACCGCTAGACGGAGACGTCGGGAATTACTCCGCCGAGCAGGCATCACCCTGATACCCGGAGTCATCGAGAATGCAACTCATTCCGGTAACCCTTCTGGAAAATGCCTCTGGCTCCAGGTTTCGTGAACAGGCCTGTTGTAGTGACTAAGGGCGTCCCTGTCGCGGCGCTGACATGCCCCCGGAGAAACCTCGCCAACAGGAGAGGTGCAGATCTCGCGCATCGTCACGCTCAGCACCCGGTATGCGCTCGCATGGGTCGCGCCTGGTCCAGGGTAGAGGATTTCGGGAGAATAGAGCCATGGAGAGGCCCATTGACTTCTGGCCTGATCGGCACATGCTGTGCGGCAATTGCGGAGACCCGATTGTGGTCGATCTGGACTGGATCGAACTCTGGGAGTGTGGCAAGGAGGGCTGCCCACGTTGCGGGTTGGCGTGCGAGCACGAGAACGCGGCCCGGGTGACTGTCGACCCCGATGATCCGGCGCTCGAGGACGACCACGTGGCTTCATTCTTCTGGTACCACACAAGCACCGCGCCAGATTGGCCGGTGCAGGACTTCGACCCAACTGCCGACCTCACAGCTGAAGACCGCCGGAAGATGGGCGGCGACGTAGGGATCGCTTCGGTGGCGGCCGTGTATCGGGCGAAGGCGCTCCATGTCGGGACGTGCGCAGCCGCGGTGCACAACATGTTCCGGCGTATGGGCGACCAAGCCGATAGAGACAACCAGTTCTATCTGTACCGGGTGCACCTCAGGCCAGATGTCGTGGTGAAGAAAGACTGGGTTCCCGACCCCAGCGATTGGCTCGACACCGTAGTCCTCGAGGACGTCTGCCCGCCAGGCATCGACGTCACCAGGTACCTGAACTACCACGAGGACCCCGGTGGGCTCTCGCTGGTGCTGGGCAGGAACGCGATCGCCAGCGTTCAGCAGGTAGCCATCCCGTTGCTCGATGCCGGGGCGGACGACAATTGGACGCTTAGTGCGATCAAGGAACTCGAGGAAGCCTCGGATACGCCCGTTTGCGAGCAAGACATTCTCGGTAGCTGGCGGCCAGGACCTTTGCCGCGTGCACAAGTGGGTCAGGAGCTCGGCGAGGCTCTGGCTGCCCGGCTGCCTGTCAACCTCCGTCGTCAGTTCAAGTCAGCTGTGTCGTTCAGCGAAGGAGAGGACCCCGCGCAGTGGGCGAGGTGACCGATCAACCTGCTCGGCCTGGTCAAGGACCCGCAGAGGGTCCTGACCGCACTGGATGCCGTTGCACCGCGTCAGCTCTGACTCGGGCGTGAGGAACGGATCGGTGACAACTGATCGTTAGTGCCGGGAGGCACTGAAGGGGAGGATGTCATCATGCCCGGTCCCTATCCCAGAGAGTTCCGTGAAGACGTCGTCGCGGTCGCTCGTAGCCGTGAGAGCGGCGTCACTATCAAACAGATCGCCACAGACTTCGGTATCAGCGAAGCAACGCTGCAGAATTGGCTCCGTCAAGCCGATGTCGAAGACGGCCACCGTCCCGGCCAGACCACCGCGGACGCCGCCGAGGCTCGGGAACTGAAGAAGCGGATCCGATTGCTCGCGCAGGAGAACGAGGTCCTCCGCCGGGCGGCGGCGTATCTGTCGCAGGCGAACTTGAAACTCGGTGGTTCCCCAAAATGACGTACCCGCTCGTTGCTGAGCTCGCCGAGACGGGGATTCCCGTGACGGTGTCGTGCCGGGTCCTCAAGCTCGCCCGACGGCCCTACTAACGGTGGCGCAACGCCCCGATCCGGGACGCCGATGTGCTCCGCGCGTATCGGATCAACGCGCTGCATGACGCGCACCACGACGACACGACGTTCGGCTACCGCTACTTGGCCGACGAGGCGCGGCGTGCGGGGTGGCGGATGAGCAGGCGGACGGCGTGGAAGCTGTGCTCGCAGGCCGGGATTCTCTCGTCCGCGCAGCGCCGACGGCGCGGGAAGGGGAAGAAGGCCGGCCCGCCGGTGTTCGACGACCACGTGCAACGGGTGTTCCGCGCGGACGCTCCAAATCTCCTCTGGCTCACGGACATCACAGAGCATCGCACGAGCGAAGGCAAGCTCTACTGCTGCGCGATCAAGGACGTCTTCGCGAACCGCATCGTCGGCTACTCGATCTCGGACCGGATGACCGCCAAGCTCGCAGTCGACGCCGTCCGTAACGCCGTCGCGCGCCGCGGCGATGTCGCCGGGTGCATCTTGCACGCCGACAGGGGCAGCCAGTTCCGCAGCCGGGCGATGGCGCGTGAGCTGCGCCGTCACGACATGGTCGGATCGATGGGCCGTGTGGGCGCCGCCGGGGGACAACGCGGCCATGGAATCGTTCTGGTCGCTGCTGCAGACGAACGTGCTCAACCAGCAACGGTGGGCCACCAGGCAAGAGCTACGGCTGGCGATCATGGTCTGGATCGAACGGAAGTACCACCGGCAGCGAGCCCAGGACGCCCTCGGGGGGTTGACGCCCATCGAGTTCGAGGCCAAGCTAGCCGAGCCGCTCACACTCGCGGCCTAAACCGAACCCGTCACCAGTTCGTTCCTCACGCCCCAAGGTGGTATTGCTGAGTAAATTGCCCTTCCCAGAACGCAAGTGGCGCCCACACGCAGCGGGCGCCACTCACTTTGACCTACCGGAAGGACCGGATCACTTCACGTCGAACCGGTCAGCCTCCATGACCTTGGTCCATGCCGCCACAAAGTCGTGCACGAACTTCTCGCGTGCGTCATCTGCTGCGTAGACCTCAGCCACGGTGCGCAGCTCCGAGTTGGAGCCGAACACCAGGTCGTTACGGGTACCGGTCCATTCGCGGCCATCGGCGGTCACGCCGCGGTACTGACCCTCGGCCACCTTTTCCCACTGGGTGTCAATGTCCGTCAACGCCACCAGGAAGTCGTTGGAGAGCACACCCACCTGATCGGTGAACACACCGTCAGTGGAGGACCCGTGAACGGCACCCAGCACACGCAGACCCGCCACCAGCACGGTCATCTCCGGAGCAGACAGACCCAACAAGTTGGCCCGATCAATCAGAGCGAACTCTGCCGGGAACTCCTTGTTGCCGCGGGGATCGTAGTTGCGGAAGCCATCCACCTTGGGCTTCAGGAATTCCTGGCCGGTCACATCGGTCTGCTCCTGAGTGGCATCACCACGCCCGCCGGTGAACGGCACGGACACGGTCACGCCGCCGTCGGCAGCTGCCTTCTCAATGGCCCAGTTGCCGGCGATCACCACGGTGTCCGCAAAGGACACCCCGTGATCGGAGGCAATGGACTCCAGGGCAGAGATGACCGGACCGGTCACGGAAGGCTCGTTGACGTCCCAGGACCGCTGCGGCTCCAGGCGCAGGCGGCCACCGTTGGCACCACCGCGGAAGTCGGAGGTGCGGAAGGTTGAGGCAGCAGCCCACGCGGTCTTGACCACGTCGGTCACGGACAGCCCGGCAGAAGCCACGGCATCCTTGATCGCCTGAACCTCGGAGTCACCCGGAACGGACGGTGCAACGGGGATGGGATCCATCCACACCAGCTCCTCCGTGGGGACCTCAGCACCGTGGTGGCGGGAGATCGGGCCCATGTCACGGTGGGTCAGCTTGAACCACGCGCGAGCATAAGCATCCTGGAACGCTGCAAAGTCGTCCTTGAACTTGCGGGAGACCTTGTCGTACTCAGGGTCGAACCGCAACGCCAAGTCGGAGGTCAGCATGCGCGGCTCACGCCGCCCGTTGCCGTCGGCCTCCGGAACCATGTCTGAGCCACCGCCGTTGATCGGGCGCCACTGCTGGGCACCGGCGGGGGAGTGGAACAGCTCCCACTCGTAGGCGTAGAGGATGTGGAAGAACTCGTTGTCCCACCGGGTGGGGTGGTAGGTCCAGGTCACTTCCAGACCGGAGGTGATGGTGTCCCGGCCGTGACCGGAACCGTAGGAGTTCTTCCAGCCCAGGCCCATCTGCTCCAACGGAGCGGCCTCAGGCTCGGGGCCAATATGGTCTGGAACCTCAGCGGCACCGTGGGTCTTGCCAAAGGTGTGACCACCGGCAATCAGGGCCACGGTCTCCTCGTCATCCATGCCCATACGGCCAAAGGTGTCGCGGATGTCCCGTGCGGACTTGACGGGATCGGGCTCGCCTTCCGGGCCCTCCGGGTTGACGTAGATCAGGCCCATTTCCACAGCTGCCAGCGGGTTCTCCAGGTCGCGGTCGCCCTTGTAGCGCTCGCCACCGCCGTTGGTCCACTCGGTTTCGGGGCCCCAGTAGACATCGTCCTCGGGCTCGTAGGCATCCACACGGCCACCGGAGAAGCCAAAGGTGGGCATGCCCATGATCTCGTGGGCCACGTTGCCCGCCAGAACAATCAGATCAGCCCAGGACAGGGACTGGCCGTACTTCTTCTTCACGGGCCACAGCAGACGGCGGGCCTTGTCCAGGGAGGCGTTGTCCGGCCAGGAGTTCAGGGGCGCAAACCGCTGCTGACCGGTACCGGCGCCGCCGCGGCCATCCTGTGACCGGTAGGTGCCCGCGGAGT
>NZ_JROX01000189.1:0-6257 GCF_000800955.1 Kocuria sp. ZOR0020 | reverse complement strand
CCGCCCAGAAGATCGCCGCCGCAGGTGTCCCCGTGACCGAAGTGGCGGATCTGACCGGTTTCCCCGAGTGCCTGGAAGGCCGGGTGAAGACCCTGCACCCGCGAGTGCACGCCGGCATTCTGGCGGACCGCCGCAAGCAGGACCATGTCCAGCAGCTTCAGGATCTGGGGGTTGAACCTTTTGACCTGGTGGTGGTCAACCTCTACCCGTTCGTGGACACCGTGAACTCCGGGGCTGAGCCGGATGCCGTGGTGGAACAGATCGACATCGGCGGTCCGTCCATGGTTCGCGCGGCCGCCAAGAACCACCCGTCCGTGGCCGTTGTGGTGGAACCCGACCGCTACCCAGAGGTGGTGGATGCTGCCTCCAACGGTGGCTTTGACCTGGCGGCACGGCGTCGTTTGGCGGCAGCCGCGTTTGCGCACACCGCGGCCTATGACACCGCGGTGGCCACGTGGTGTCAGCAGCAGTTCCCGGAGGATTCGCAGCAGGCGACCACACCGTTGACCTTCCCCCCGTACGCCGGTCTGGCTTTTGAGCGGGCTGAATCCCTGCGGTACGGAGAGAACCCCCACCAGGAGGCTGCCCTCTACGTCGACCATGCCGCAGCACCCGGCATCGCCCAGGCGGAACAACTCCAGGGCAAGGCCATGTCCTACAACAACTACGTGGATGCAGACGCTGCCCTGCGCGCGGTCCACGACTTCACGCAACCGGCAGTGGCAGTGGTCAAGCACAACAACCCCTGCGGTCTGGCCGTGGCGGATCCGGGTGCTGCAGCCGCCGTTGCCAACGCTCATGCCAAGGCACACGCCTGTGATCCTTTGTCCGCCTACGGCGGTGTGATCGCGGTGAACAGCACGGTCACGGCCGCCACCGCGGAGAGCATCAAACCGATTTTCACTGAGGTTGTGGTGGCACCGGCCTTTGAACCGGAAGCGCTGGAGATCTTCAGCACCAAGAAGAACCTGCGTGTTCTGCAGCTGCCGGCCTCCTTTGGCCAGGATCCTCTGGAATACCGCCAGATCTCCGGTGGTGCCCTGATGCAGGTCAGTGACCGCGTGCAGGCTCCAGGTGATGATCCTGCCAACTGGCAGCTGGTGGCCGGTGAGGCCGCAGATGAGGCCACCTTGGCGGACCTGGCGTTCGCCTGGACCGCGCTGCGCCCGGTGAAGTCCAACGCGATCCTGTTGGCCAAGGACGGCGCCACCGTGGGGATCGGCATGGGGCAGGTCAATCGGGTGGACTCCTGCCGCCTGGCCATCGAACGTGCCAACACCTTGGCCGAGTCCGGTGCTGCACGCGCTGAGGGCTCTGTGGCGGCATCCGATGCCTTCTTCCCGTTTGCAGACGGGTTGAAGGTTCTGCTGGATGCCGGCGTCAAGGCCGTGGTCCAGCCCGGTGGCTCCATCCGGGACGAGGAAGTCATTGCCGCAGCTCAGGAAGCCGGCGTGACCATGTACTTCACGGGTGCACGCCACTTCTTCCACTGACGGGGGTGGGGGCTCGGCCCGGCGCTGAGCGGATCAGCCCTGCTCGGGCTGGGCCCCCTGCGCCGGGTCGCTGCCGGGATCGTTGGCGGACAAGGCTTCCACAAAGGCCGCCTGCAGCTCCTCCGGTGTGGTCGCCGGGTGGTAGCTGCCACCGGTGGACTCCGCGATGGCGGTCAGAGCCTCAGCGTCCGCATTAGGGGAGATGCCCAGAGCAACAATCACCACGGGACGGTTGGGGTCCTGCTCGTTCTGAAGGTCGGCGGTGACTTCCTCCAGGCTCATGGAGTCACCCTTGTAGACCTCTTGAGCGCCGTCAGAGACCAGCAACACAATGTTGAGCTGGCCGTCCTGGTAGTTCTCCTGCTGGTTGCGGAAGGCTGCCAGTGCGGTTTCGTACAGGTTGGTCTGACCGCCCTGCTTGTACTGGGCCTGCGCCAGGGCGGACTGCAGGACCTCGCGCTGGGTCTGACCATCCACGCCTTCCTCCATGCCGCGGGTGGGCACCAACTCTTCGTAAGGGGTGTCACCGCCCAGGTCATCCGAGAACAGCCACACACCCATGGAGTCTCGGGCCGGGAACAACTGACTGCCCAACATCAGGGTCTGGATGGTGGTGTCCCAACGGGACTGACCATTGGCCTCCACCGTGCCCATGGAACCGGAGGCGTCCAAGGCCACCAACGCGTTCATCGGCGCTGCCTGATTGCGGTAACTCTCCACGATCGTGGTGGCCAGGTCCTCGTTGGGCGCGGGCAGACGGGCAGGGTCCTGCACGGCGGAGTCGTTGCTGATCTCCCCGTCTGCAGTGCGCAGGTTGTTCTCAGAGAGGGCTTGTTTGCCCTCGTCTGTGCCCAACCACTGGCTGATTTCATCGGCTGCCGTCCGGACGGCGTCGTTGCTCTCCAAGGAATCCCCGGAGGCCAAGAGCGGGTAGTCCAGGAAGGAAGTGCCGTCACCGGGTACGGCGGCCGCCAGGTCAGCGCCGTCGTTCTGTGCCGCGTAGTCCAGGTAGTCGCGCTCGGAGACGATCGCCCGGTCGCCGTCCTGATCAACGGCAGCCAGCATTTCCGGACCGGAGAGAATGGGGCTGTTCACACCCTGGGTCTGAGCTCGCGGAGTCAGTGCTTCTGCGGCCTGAGTCTGTTCGGCGTCCCCGGCAGTGACTTCCGAGGCCACGCTCAGCAAGGCCAGGTGAGCGCCGCCGTCGCGGTCCGGATTGCCCATGCGCGTGGACTGATCGGCCACCACATCGGTCCAGGTCCCGTCGGCCTCCACGGAACCTTGACCCACCACGACGCCAGGGGAGGATGCCAAGGAGTCGGTGTGAACAGACACGGCATCATCCATCAAAGCTGATGGAACGCGGCTGCTGGAGTCCGGAATCCACAAGGGCTGGCTGAGTTCTCCGGAGGAGGCGCGCACAGCTGTTTGGGTGCTGGGCTCTGAGGTGATGTCCAGCTGAATGCAGGACTCGCCGTCCACGGGCTTGTTGGCCAGGACATCGGCCATGGCTTGTTCTGCCACCAAGGAAACCCGCTGGGTGGAATCACAGCTGGACGGGATGGCGTTGGTCTCGGATTCGTTCTGGGTGACCAGCCACAGACCGCCACCGCCCACCACAATGAAACCAGCGGCTGCCAGGGCCGCCCACCGCAGACCGGTCTTCTTCTTCTCTGCTTCTCGCCAAGCTCGACGGGTCGGGGCAGCAGCCATGGCAGTTTCCTTCAATACGTAGGACCGTAAGCCAGCTACCCGAGGCGTGGGGATTCGTGGCCTTCCCAAAGGCATGGTCGTGGACTATCCCGCACAGTCTTGCATCGCACTGTTCATCCCGCCGCATCAACTCCGTCCCCATTCTTGTAGCTGACACCTGGCCATTTCTCATGAATTCGCAAGAGAAGTGTGGGTTGCGGGTGCATCTGTCCTCCCATGTGTGGACCACCGTGAACTTCACCACAGGGCTTGTGGGGCCGATTTTGTGGGCTGATGTTCGTGCGGCAGGATTCGATGAACGATCCGTCATCCGGGCGTCGCGCTGGGGCAGTGGGTTGGTCATGTCGGCTCCGGTGCGAGAAACTAGATGGGTGAATCACGACCACAGCACGAATGAGGCGGATCCAGGCGGCCAACGGTCGGGGGCAGCGCAGCCACGTCGGAGATCCCGAGGTAGCGCACCCACCATTTACGACGTCGCAAAGCTGGCGGGGGTGGCCCCGTCCACCGTTTCGCGTGCTTTCGCCCGCCCAGGTCGAGTTTCTTATGAGACCGCGGAGCGGATTCGGGAAGCCGCTGATGAACTGGGCTACCGGGCCCGCACCATTTCCCGCAATGCCGATGGCCGCACCGGCAGCCAGATGATTGCACTGGTGGTCACGGACATCTCCAATCCCGCGTTCTTCGATCTGATCCGCGGGGCCGAGGAAGCTGCGGCCGAAGCCGGATACACCCTGCTGCTGGCCAACTCGCAGGAATCGGACCGCCGTGAGCGTGAAGCCCTGGAGCGGGTCTTGCCGTTGGTGGACGGTGTGCTGCTGACCTCCTCCCGGATGTCCGATTCCGCCATCCGGATGACTGCCAAGCAGAAGCCCACCATCATCATGAACCGCGCGGTCTCCGGGGTGGTTTCCGTGGTCACGGACAATCCCACCGGGACACGCCGGGCCGTGGAACACCTGGCCGCACAGGGCTGCAAGGACATCACCTATGTGGCCGGGCCGGAAGCCTCCTGGGCGGATGGCATGCGGTGGCGTGCGGTGCGGGAAGCCGGCGTTGAGCTCCACCTGCGGATCCACCGCATCGGTCCTGCCACGCCCACGGTGGCCGGCGGGCGCGCAGCCGCCCTGGCTTGGTCAGCAAACCGCACCCCCGGTGTGATCTGCTACAACGACCTCGTTGCCATGGGTTTTGTGCGCACCGTTCATGAGATGGGACTACAGGTTCCCGACGACGTCGCCGTGATCGGGTACGACAACATCATGTACCTGTCCTTCCTCAGCCCCAGCATGTCCACCATTGCGGCTCCCATGCATGCGGTGGGGACCACGGCGGCCAAGAACCTTGTGGCCATGATCAAGGGTGCTCTGCCCACCTCCAACCGGCCGTTGGTGTTGCCCACCAAGCTGGTGGTGCGTGAGTCCAGTGACATTCGTGGACACTTCGACTCGGTGACCGCCGTCAGCTGATCTGGGCGCGTACCTGGTCGAAAAATTCGGCTCTGGAGAGGGACAGCGCCCACGGGACGAACGGTGACTCCACCAAGCCTTCCCTGATGCAGCGTGTGGCCTCCCGCATCTGTGGGACATATCCGGCGCCCACCATGGGGATGGTCTCTGTGACCGGGTCCAAACCTTCGGTCCGGCGCTGCTGGGTCATCCATTCCACCTGCGGCGGATTGTTCAGCCGTCCCTCCACACGCAACCAACCCTGAGTTCCTGACAGGGTGATGCCTGTGGCCGGAACTCGGTGCAGGGTGGCCGAGAGCTGCGCCCACCCTTTGGCGCATTGCAGTTGCACGGCAAGGTCGTCATCCACCCCGGTGGGCCCCATGTGCCCGGTGACCGTGTGCGTCTTCACCTCACCGAGCAGGGCATCTGCGTACAAGAGGGGGTAGACCAGCATGTCCAGGGTGACGCCGCCGCCGTCGCTCGGATTGAACAACCGGTGTGTGGGATCCGGTGTGGCGTGAAAACCAATGGCGCCGGTGACGGCACTGACCGTGCCGATGGTGCCCTGCTCCACCAAGTGCATGATTCTGCGGAACCCGGGGGTCATGGCGGTCCACACCGCCTCCATGAGCAAGACTCCCTGGGCGCGGGCCAGGTCCAACAGGTCACGGACCTGTTCTGCAGATATCGCTAAGGCCTTTTCACACACCACGTGTTTGCCGGCACGCAGCAACTCAGAGACGTGGTTGTGGTGATGACCGTGCGGTGAGGCCACGTAGACCACCTCCACCTCCGGGTCCTGTGCCAGAGCCTGGAGCCCGGTGAGCTCTCCAGAATCCTCATCTGAATAGGCCCGCACTAATCCCTGACGGTCTGCGAATTCCTGGGCCCGTGACCGAGACCGGGAGGAGACTGCAACAAGTCGTGCATCCGGGAGCATGGCTATCTCCGGCACCACCCGTTGGGCAATGGCCCCTGGTCCCACAACACCCCAGCCCAGGGGTGGTGCCCCCGGATGCGTGGGCTCCAACGGGCGGTCAAGATGGGCGGCATCCAGACCGGCACGGGCAAAATCGGCCAGACAATTCACATCGGCGTCAGGGGCAGTCATCCCTCAACTGTTGCACGCCCCGCCCGGGCCTTCCACTGACTGCGTAGGATTTGTCCATGCCCAAGGTCAGTGAGCAATACCGTCAGAACCGTCGCCGTGCCATGGTGGACGCTGCCACGGAGTGCTTCCTGGCGGAGGGCTACCGCGGAGCCTCCATGCACGAGGTCATTGCAGCCACTGGGCTCTCCGCCGGTGCGATTTACAACCACTTCCCGGGAGGCAAGTCGGAGCTGGTACTGGCCTGCGCCACCACAGCATTGGATCAGGTCTTTGAGCTGGCCCAGCAGCGGGTCACCCAGCCCTTTGACCCCGAGCAGTGGCTGGTGGGCGTGCTGGAATCCTTGGCCGCTGAACCCCGCCTGGCACGTCTGCTGCTGATCACCTGGGGTGAGGCCGCTGTGGAGACCCACGTCCAAGGCGCTCTGGGAGTGCACCTGGAAGCCGTGCGCAGCCTGATCAGTGACCAGTTTGCAGCCTGGGCCGTTGCTG
>NZ_JROX01000188.1:0-649 GCF_000800955.1 Kocuria sp. ZOR0020 | reverse complement strand
CCCCCTCCCTCTCCCCGCCGAGTAGGCCTTTTGATCGCCCCTGAGCGCTCAGCAGCGATCAAAAGGCCTACTCGGCGGAATGGGAGGAGGGGAGGGGGTCTGCCACCAGGACCACACGGCGCTCGCCTTCGGGGGTGGCCATCCGCGTGACAATCAGGGTGGCTCGGTTGGGCCCTGACGGCTTGAGCTGCTTGCGCAACTGCTCCGGGGTCACGTCCGTGCCACGCTTCTTGATCTCCAACGTGCCCACACGGTTGGCCTTCACCCAGGTCTTCAGCACCTTGACCGTGTGCGGCAGCACCTCCCGGATCCTGTACCCGCGCGCAAATCCCCACGACGACGCCGTACCCCCCGTTCCGCTCACCAGCTCACCACCGGCTGGCCCCACCAGGTAGGCGATCCGTGGATGGATCAGCCGTGCGCCCAACCGCTGACCAACTTCTTGCACCAACCCCGCGCGAATCACGGCACCATGTGGTTCCCACAGCACGCAGCCCGGAATCACCTGAGGAAAGTGACCGTGACCATCTGCCTCGGGGGCACCGTGATCCTCTGATGTGGGCGGCGAGTCCACGTGGTCAGGCTCTTCAGCCAGATCCGGGAACTCGGTGGCGGACGTGAGCTCCTGCCGGGTGGCGTCGTCGTGAAG
>NZ_JROX01000187.1:0-290 GCF_000800955.1 Kocuria sp. ZOR0020 | reverse complement strand
ATCAAAAGGCCTACTCGGCGGGGAGAGGGAGGGGGTGAGGGGTGGGGTCAGCCGGCGTCCTGGATCCTGGCGGCCACGTCCTCATGGTTGCCGGGCTCGCTGGGCGGGACCGGGAGGTCTGCTTGGAGCTGGGCATAACGCATCTGCAGTGCCACCACACGGGTTGCAGCTTCATCCAGGCGCTCCTGCGCAATGGCACCTGACTCCACGGCTTGAACGATGTCTGCGTGAGCGGCAGGCGCATTCGCGGGCATCAACAACATGTCGGCAACTGCCTGCAGAGCGGCACC
>NZ_JROX01000019.1:0-15090 GCF_000800955.1 Kocuria sp. ZOR0020 | reverse complement strand
GTGGAAACGGCAGAGCCTCACGGTGGAAACGGCAGAGCCTCACGGTTGACACGCCGGAGTAGAGTGCACGTGCTGCCCGATGCCGCGCAGCACTTCAACATCCTAAGAATCAGCGCCCGGACCAGCCACGTTTGCAGTCTTTTGCGCTGAGATTCCGTTTGCCCTTCACGCCACCACGTCAATCTGAGCGTGGTGTTGCAACTGTCCCCGGAGGCCCCGTGCTCCTTCGTTTGATTCGCCGTTACACCGGCCGCTACCTGCCCTGGGTGGTTGGCGTGGTGGTGCTGCAACTGATCACTTCCCTGGCCATCCTGGTGCTTCCAGCACTCAACGCCCGGATCATTGACCAGGGCATCGCCCAGGGCGACACGCAGGTGATAGCCAACAACGGCGCCATCATGCTGGCGGTCACCCTGGTTCAGGCCATTGCCGCCATCAGTGCGGTGTACTGCGGGGCCAAGGCAGCCATGGGCACCGGACGGGACCTGCGACAAGCGGTTCAGCGCGCCGTGGCGGGGTTCTCTGACATGGAGGTGGAGCGCTTCGGGGCGCCGTCGTTGATCACCCGCGGGACCAATGATGTCCAGCAGGTGCAGATGCTGGTGCTCATGGGGCTGAACATGATGGTGGCAGCACCTCTGATGAGCATTGGCGGGATCATCATGGCGGTCCGTGAGGACCCCGGGTTGTCCTGGCTGGTGTGGGTTTCGGTGCCGCTGTTGGGTGCGGTGATCGGTGTGATCGTGGTGCGCCTGATGCCCATGTTCCGCACCATGCAGTCCCGGATCGATGACATCAACGGGGTGCTGCGCGAGCAGGTGGTTGGTCTGCGTGTGGTCCGTGCCTTTGTCCGCGAGGACTACGAACGTGACCGTTTTGCCACCACCAACAACGCCTTGGCCGCCATTTCCCTGCGTATCGGCGAGCTCTTTGTGCTGATGTTCCCGCTGATCATGATGATCCTGCACGTGGCCACCGCCGCCGTGGTGTGGTTCGGCGCTCAACGCATTGACGCCGGGCAGCTGGAGGTGGGCGGGATGACCGCTTTCATCCAGTACCTGCTGCAGATTCTGATGGCGGTCATGATGGGCACTTTCATGCTCATGATGGCCCCGCGCGCCATGGTCTCCGCCGAGCGCATCGGCGAGGTTCTTGAGACCCGCACCACCTTGCACGCGCCCACTAACCCCATCACCCCGGGGGCAGCGTCCGGCGTCGTCGAATTCCGCGACGTCACGTTCTGCTACCCGGGTGCCGAACAGCCGGTCCTCCAGGACCTCACCTTCATGGCCACCCCGGGAACAACGACGGCGATCATCGGCTCCACCGGATCCGGCAAGTCCACGTTGCTGAAGCTGATTCCACGTCTGGTGGACCCCACGGGAGGTGCTGTGCTGTTGGACGGCGTGGCGGTGCCTGATCTGGCGCGCGAGCAGATTGTCAGTCGAGTGGCTGCCGTCCCCCAGAACCCGTACTTGTTTGCAGGAACCGTGGCCTCCAATCTGCGTTTCGGCAACCCCGCTGCCACGGACGAGCAACTGTGGGCAGCCTTGGAGGTGGCGCAGGCTGCAGATTTTGTGCAGCGTATGCCGGACGGCCTGAACACCAACATCGCCCAGGGCGGCACCTCCGTTTCCGGTGGTCAGCGCCAACGTCTGTGCATTGCGCGCGCCCTGGTGGCCGATCCGCTGATCTACCTGTTCGACGATTCCTTCTCCGCGCTGGATGTCAGCACGGATGCGCGGCTGCGCAAGGCTCTGGCCCCCGTCGCCCGAGACAAAACAGTTCTGGTGGTGGCCCAACGCGTGTCCACGGTGGTGGACGCGGACCAGATCCTGGTCCTGGAACACGGACGCATCCAGGACCGTGGCACCCACCAGGAGTTGCTGGAGACCTCCAGCACGTACCGCGAAATCGTGGAGTCCCAGCTGACGGCAGAGGAGGCCTGAGCATGAGCAGCACTGAAAACTCTCCGGAGCTGAACACGGAGGCTGCCGAGCCCAGCGATGACATCGAGGTCCTGGGTGAAGGGGTGCCCCCGGGCAAGAAGGCCAGGCACTTCTGGCCCACGGTGGGCCGGATCGCAGGGCTGTTCCGCGGTCACCGCTCCCGGATGATTCTGGTCACCGCGTTCATCACCGGTTCCGTGGTCCTGGCCGTTCTGGCCCCTCAGTACCTGGGACGGGCCACCGACGTCGTTTTTGCCGGAGTCCTGCAACGCGACCTCCCCGCGGATTCCACCCAGGAGCAGGTGGTCAATGACCTCCGCGATCAGGGCCAGAACTCTCTGGCGGACGTGTTCTCCACCATGGATCTGGTGCCTGGTGCGGGCATCGACTTCCAGCGCCTGGGCATGATCATTCTGCTGGTGCTGGCCATGTATGCCGGATCCTCCGTGCTGCAGTGGGCGCAGGGTTACCTGCTGAACAAGATTTCCGTGGTGATCATCCGTGACCTACGCAAACAGGTGGAGGACAAGATCCACCGCCTGCCGCTGAGCTACTTTGACACCCGCCGCCGCGGAGAGGTCATGTCCCGGGTGACCAACGACGTCGACAACGTCCAGACCACCCTGCAACAGACTTTTTCCACCCTGCTGGAATCCACCATGCGGGTGATCGGCATTGTGATCATGATGTTCATCCTTTCCTGGCAGTTGGCACTGGTGGCATTGGTGGCGCTGCCGCTGTCCGCTGTCGCAGCCGGTGTGGTTGGCTCACGTGCCCAAAAGCACTTCGGACAGCAGTGGGCAGCCACCGGCGCACTGAACGGTCAGATTGAAGAGGACTTCTCCGGGCACCGCCTGGTCACCATCTTCGGCAGGCAGGAAGCCATGGCCGAGCAGTTCGACGAACGTAACGCCGAGCTCTACGACGCCGCTTTCAAGGCGCAGTTCGTCTCCGGCACCATCATGCCGATCATGCAGTTCATCAGCTGGTTGTCCTACGTGGGGATCGCCGTGGTGGGTGGTCTGCGGGTGGTCTCCGGCCAGATGACACTGGGTGCTGCCACCGCGTTCATTCAGTACTCACGTGAGTTCACCCAACCGCTGTCCCAGGTGGCCGGTATGGCCACCCAACTGCAGTCCGGCGTGGCCTCAGCCGAGCGGGTTTTCGAGTTGTTGGATGCTGATGAGCAGGACCCTGATCCCGCCACAGCCACCCTGCCCGAACGCACGGAAGGGCGTGTGGAGTTCCAGGACGTCAGCTTCTCCTACGCTGCCGATGAGCCGCTGATCCAGAACCTCTCCTTTGATGCACACCCGGGTCACACCGTGGCCATCGTGGGCCCCACCGGCGCCGGGAAGACCACGCTGGTCAACCTGGTCATGCGGTTCTACGAGCTGAACTCGGGCCGCATCACCCTGGACGGCACGGACATCACCACCATGACGCGCGGTCAGCTGCGTTCCCGGGTGGGTATGGTGCTGCAGGACGCCTGGCTGTTCGAGGGCACCATTCGGGAGAACATCCGCTACGGCCGCTTGGATGCCACCGATCAGGAGGTTGAGGCTGCCGCAGTGGCCACCTCCGTGGACCGGTTCGTGCGCTCCTTGCCAGAGGGCTACGACACCGTAATCGAAGACGACGGCGGCAACGTCTCCGCCGGCGAGCGCCAGCTCATCACGATTGCTCGCGCGTTCTTGGCAGCCCCTGCCCTGCTGATCCTGGACGAGGCCACATCTTCCGTGGACACCCGCACGGAGGTTGCCGTGCAGAAGGCCATGGCCGCACTGCGTGAGGGACGCACCTCGTTTGTGATTGCCCACCGACTCTCCACCATCCGGGATGCAGACACCATCCTGGTGATGCAGCAAGGCCGGATCGTGGAACAAGGCGACCACGAATCCCTCCTGGCTGCTCGCGGCCCGTACTGGGAGCTCTACCGCAGCCAGTTCAAGGGGGGCACGGTCTGAGCCACCGGCGGTTTTCCGTTGAGACCTTGAGGAAACCCCAAGTTCCCTGACCGGTGGCATCGCGCTACGGTGGAATCATCAGCCCGCTGCATGATCACCATGCAGTGGGGAACACCATCGGCCCGGATCGGGCAGAGGAGTCACCGTGACCAACTTCGCCGTCGTCGAACGTCGCCATCTGGCAGCCCTGCTGCGTCGTGTGGGCCCGGACGCGCCCACGCACTGTGAAGGCTGGAACACCCGGGACCTGGCCGTGCACCTGGTGGAGCGTGACTCCCGTCCGGACATTCTGATGGGCAAGTTCGCACCCAAACTGCCTGTGTTGGGCAAACGCGCGGAAGCCGGGGATGCGGCTCTGTACGACCTCCCGTGGAACGAGCTGGTGGCCAAGGTGGAGAAGCCGTCCCTGCTCTCCCCCGCCCGCATCGGCCCTGTGGACAAGCGCATCAACACCGCTGAGTTCTTTGTGCATCACGAGGACGTCCGCCGCGCGCAGGAAACCTGGCACCGCCGTCAGCTGCTGCATGACGAGGAGAAGGACCTCTGGGGTTCCCTCCAGCTGATGGCCAAGCCCCTGCTGCGTAATGAGTCGGACTCGATTCTGCTGGTGGCATCCGGCTACGGCTCCGTCAGCGCTGGCAAGGGCAAGTCCAAGCGTGTGCAGCTGGTACGGGCCAACCCCTCCGAGCTGCTGCTGTGGGCCTTTGGTCGTCGCGACGCCGCAGAGGTGGTCATCACCGAGGAGTGACTACCCTTTACCAGATAATCGTTTTCCTGTCCAACAAGTCAAACCCCGTATATTGGGCTCATGCTTGTTGAACCAGCGAGGCACATGGACGTGGCCGCGATCCTGCGCGACCTGAATGTTGAAATCGCAGGCGGCACCACGTCCGAGGAATGGCGCCTGCGCACCCCGGATGGCCGCTGGCGACAAGTCATGCCCCAGCAATACGTCAAGCGCCTGAACGCACACTCAGTACGCACCTCACAGAAAACAGGCTCGCGCCCACTGCACATCGGAACCACGGCCACAGAGGGGGTCACGACCCGAGCGTCCCAAGGTGAAATCGACGTCCTGACATCAGAACCACCACGTCTGATCATCGGTGGAAACACTTACGGCAAGGCTGATTCGCCACAAGATGTACCCCACACGGCCAGACGCCGCCCGGCCTGGATCCGGTGGGGTGTCATGCGCTACTTGCTGATCACACGTCACCCCTCCCGCCATCGGGAGATCGCGGCCGCCCTGGGGACCTCGCAGCAGTCGGTGTCCAACGCGGCACGGTCACTGGGACAGTATGCCCGGGATCTCGGCGACGGGCTCACGGCTTGGGACCGGCCGGGCCTCTTGACGCAATGGACCTCCGACTATCCAGGACCGGGAGGTCAACTGTTCGGTTGGTACAGCCTTGCCCCGGTTCGAGAACAGGCAACCAAAGCGCTTGATCTGGCTCGGCTGCTCGATGAGGACGCACTTCTGAGCGGGGACGTGGCGGCCGATCACTTGGCCCCTTGGAAGATACCGACACAAGGGATCGTGTACACCCGATCGCCAGTGGACCTCACCGGAGAGGGGTTCGTCCCCGCGCCACTTGACCAAGCAACACTGGTGGTCTGCACACCGCAGGACCCGACCGTCTGGAAGCTTGCTGCGCCCCCAGATCAGTCAATTCTTGGATCACATGTCTTGGCCGATCCTGCACTGGTGTTCTGGGACGTTCATCGTGGCGCAGACCCCGACAGCCTCGAGGCAGCTGCGCAGATCGCAGAGCTTCTGTTGGGAGTGGACCGTGGATGAGGTCCACCAGCTGAAAGTTGTGTCCACCAGTAACGCCGACTCCCTGGGTCATCGAGCCCAGCAGGCGGTCGCAGCGGCCATGGGCGACAGCATCGATTACCGGCTCATCGGGGGCCACATGGTTCGTCTTCTGCTCGAGTTGTATCCCTGCAGCAGGGTCACGGCTCGGTCCACGTTGGATGCAGACGCCGCCGTCGATGAAGTTTCGGTCATTGCACCGGCCACTCAGGCCTTCGTGGATGCGGGCTTCAACAAGACCGCCGGCAATGCCTTCGTCATGGAGACGGGCGACCTGCAACGTCTGGAAATCAACATCCTGCTGGCCCGAAGCGGAGCCACCGCCGGTCTACGCGCAACCACGGTGGCAGGTGTGGGACAGGTCAGCACTCTGCCTGAACTCACGTTCGCCCTCAACAGGCCCGGGCTGATGATCGATGTGGCCGCCGAGATTGGTCTTGACCAAACCATTCATTACAGAACACGCATACCGGACCTGGAATCCGCCGTCGTCCTGAAAGCCCACGCCTGGCACGGTCGACGAATGGCCAAAGACCTCGCAGACCTCAACTCGCCGCTCGAGATCCGTCAAGAACACGGCCTTTCCCCCTGGGCACTGGATTCCAGCCCGCTCAAGGGGCACCGACTGGACACCGCCCGGATCCTTCAACCGTTGGCCGATTCGCTCACCAAAATCCACACTGGATTTCAGGTGCCAGGGGACATCAACAGGCCTCGCTTGGCAGCCCTTATCAAAGAACACATCGCCAGTGTCCCTTGATCACGTGGAACCAGGGCCTCTAACGCCAACACGGTGACCATCACCGAACAGTGATACCCGGCCCCTCCCACGGGTTCACCAGGTCGATCCCGGTGTGCAGGATGGACGATGACTGGCGGTGATGGCCACCCCCATCACGGTCGGCCCCTCTGTGGCAGCATCAAGACATGATCCTGTGCGCGTTGGACATGATGGTCCCCACCCACCAGAGCACCGGCATGTGGCGGCATCCGCTGGCGGATGCGGAGCAGTACCGGGACCTGGGGTTCTGGACCGGGCACGCCAAATTGCTGGAGTCCGCCGGGTTCGACGTCGTGTTTTTTGCTGACGTTGCCGGTGTGTACGACGTCTTTGACGGTTCCGGGCGCAGCGCCATTTGCGCCGGCATGCAGTACCCCATGTTGGATCCGCTGCTGGCGGTGAGCGCCATGGCTTCGGCCACCACCACCCTGGGATTCGGAGTGACCGCCTCTGTCAGCTATGAACAGCCGTATCTGCTGGCCAGGCGCTTCTCCACCCTGAATCACCTGACGGACGGGCGGATTGCGTGGAACATCGTGACCGGGTATCAGGCCTCCGCCATGCGCAACCTGGGTGCCACGGATCAGGTGCCCCATGACGCCCGGTACAACCGCGCGGATGAGTTCATGGACGTGGTCTACAAGCTCTGGGAGGGGACGTTTGAATCCGACGCCCTGCAGGCCAACCCCAGCACGGGCGTGTACCTGGACCCGGACAAGGTCCACGGGGCCAACCACTCCGGGGAACACTTCACGGTGCCGGGTCCCGCGCTGACCCTGCCTGGGCCACAGCGGGTGCCGTTTCTGTTCCAAGCAGGCTCATCCCCACGGGGCCTGGCCTTTGGCGCCAAGCACGCGGAAGCCATGTTCTTCTCCGGTACCTCCACGCAGACCGTCCGCAAGCTCACGGACAATGCCCGCGACCTCTTGGAGGAATCAGGGCGTCCCCGGGATGCCGCCCAGATGATCATGTCCATGACGGTGATCGCAGCAGAAACGGATGAGCAGGCCCGCCAGCGCCACCAGGAGTACCTGGAACACGTGGATCAGGAGGCAGCCCTTGCGCTGTTCGCGGGCTGGACCGGCCTGGATCTTGCCCAATTCCCTGCGGAAGCCACGTTGGAGGAGGTTCTGGACACCCTGACTGCGGACGGGCAGATCCAAGGCAACCGCTCGGCCCTGCAGTCCTTCACCACCCTGGATCCCGACCGGCGATGGACCGTGGGTGAGCTGGCGGCGCACATGGCCATCGGCGCCCGCGGTCCCGTGGTGGTGGGTTCGGCAGCCACAGTGGCGGATGAACTTGAACGCTGGTGCCGGGAGGCCGGGGTGGACGGTTTCAACGTGGATTACGCTGTGCGCGCCGTGGACATGGCAGCCTTTGCCGAACACGTGAGCCCGGAGCTGCGTCGTCGTGGCTTGTTGGCCGAACGCGCCGGCTCCACCCTGCGCGGGCGGCTGACGGGAGCCGATCACCCCGCCGATTCGCACCCTGCTGCGGCGTTCCGCCGGTAACCGGCGGTCAGCGGGCATGAAGAGAGCCCCCTACCGGATTCGAACCGATGACCTGCTGTTTACAAGGCAGCTGCTCTACCAACTGAGCTAAGGAGGCGCGTTCCAAAAACGGAACCCGCCCATGATAGCGGCTGCCCGCCTGCGGTTCACATCGGCCTGCCTCACACCCAGACAGACTCAGAAACAACGACGGCGCCCCGCAACACATGTGCTGCGGGGCGCCGTCGTGAAACGTGGGTCAGCCCTTGGCCGACTCGACCGTCTCCTTGATGCCCTCACTCTGATCCCAGACGGTGCCGTCAATGATCACGGTGGGGGTACCGGTCACACCGTTGTCCTGCGCCAAGGCAGTGGTGTAGTTGACCATGGTGCGCCATTCGCCGTCGTTGACTGCATCGCTCACGTCGGCGCCGTGGTTGGCGGCAATGTCGATGATCTCCTGGTTGTCCAGGCCACCGGTGCCCTGGTGGCTGAACATCTCCTTCTGGAACTCCAGCGCCTCCTTGGTGCCCACCTGATCGGCCACCGCGTAGTAGGCGTTGGCTGCGCGGGAGGAGTAGTACGTGGCGTTGTCCAGGAAGTTCACCGTGCGGTACTCCACGGTGGCATCGCTGTTCTCCACCAGCTCAGCGATGTCGTCCCCGTACTGGGTTTCCAGCTCGGCGCAGTGCACGCAGTCAAAGTCCTGCCAGATCACGATCTGAACGGGATCCCCTGAATCCTTGGCCGTCCCCGGCTCCACAATGCCTTCCGCATCCGGTTCCGCAGCCGGGGTCTCCGGTGGTGCGGGGACGTCGTTGACATCAACTTGATCGGTCTCAGAGCTGTCCTTGGTCACGCCGTCGGCGGTCAGCACAATGCCGCCGTACTGGTTGGAGGATGCGGGCACGGGGCCGGAATCGGCCACCTGCTGCGAGCGCACCTGCCAGAACACCAGGCCGATGATCACCAGGATGGCCACCACCAGGGCCGCGATGCCGCCGATCAACAGTTTGCGCTGACGGGCATCGGACTTGGCGTGCTTGTCCGCAATCTGACGGGCCTGGGCCCTGAAGTCCTTTTGATCTGTCTTGCCGGCCATGGGTCCTCTTCTGACGTCCGGGGGTGGCCTCGGCCGCAGCCACCCACTGCAGTGGGTGGGCCGACCGAGCACCAGGCCTTTGTGTTTCGCTGGCAAGGATAGCGGTCTTCGTTATCCAGCTGTTACCCAGATTCGTGTGTACTGGTCATGACTGCTGGCTGCATTGCACTGATCGGCCACTGGTGCCCGCGGACAGGGACGGTGGCCAGATGGCCAGTAGACTGATCAGTGAACAACCCCACAGCTGCCTGAGGAGTTTTTGCCATGTGCCCAGTGTCCGAATCCCCGAACTCGGAGGGCGCCCAGTACGACTTTGTGGTGGTCTCCAATCGGCTTCCCGTGGACCGCGTGGTGGATGACACCGGTGATTCAACCTGGCGCCGCTCCCCCGGCGGCTTGGTCTCCGCACTGGCCCCGGTGATGGCCACCAACGACGGCGCCTGGGTCGGTTGGTCCGGTGGCGCGGATGAATCCCTGGATCCGTTCGACCACGATGTGTTCCACCTGGTTCCCGTTCGCCTTTCCGCAGATGAGGTGGAGCAGTTCTACGAAGGGTTCTCCAACGCCACCCTGTGGCCGCTCTATCACGACGTCATTGCACCCCCTGAGTTCCACCGCACCTGGTGGAACGCTTACAAGAAGGTCAACCGCCGCTTTGCAGAGGCCACGGCCGCCACTGCCGCGCAGGGGGCCACCGTGTGGATCCAGGACTACCAGTTGCAGTTGGTGCCCCGGATGCTGCGGGAGCTGCGCCCTGATCTGACCATCGGGTTCTTTGACCACATCCCCTTCCCTCCCCTGGAGATTTTTGCCCAGCTGCCCTGGCGCCGTGCCGTGTTGGAGGGGCTCACCGGTGCGGATCTGATCGGCTTCCAGCGCCCCGGGGACGCTCAGAACTTCATGCGTTGCGTACGCCGCTACCTGGGTGTCACCTTCCGGCACGGGCAGGCACGGATCAGCCCGGAGGGTGCGGAGAACGACGACGACGCCTGGACGCTCAAGGTGGCCTCCTACCCCATCTCCATTGATGTGGCAGCCATCCGTGAGATGGCTGCCAAGCCGGAAACTCAGGAGCGTGCGCAGGAGATTCGGCGCGAGTTGGGAGATCCCACCACGGTCTTCCTGGGGGTTGACCGCCTGGACTACACCAAGGGCATCCGCCACCGCATCAAGGCTTACGGCGAGCTCCTGGAGGACGGTGCTCTCACCGTGGGTGAGGACGTGCTGATCCAGGTTGCCTCCCCGTCCCGCGAGCGTGTGGAGTCCTACAAGCTGCTGCGTGAACAGGTGGAAGGCATGGTGGGCCGGCTCAACGGTCAGTACGACACCATGGAGCACACCGCCATCCGGTACCTCCACCACGGCTACCCGTTCCAGGAGATGGTGGCGCTCTACCTGGCCACGGACGTCATGCTGGTCACCTCCTTGCGGGACGGCATGAATCTGGTGGCCAAGGAGTACGTGGCTGCCAAGTCGGACGGGTCAGGGAGACTGGTGCTCTCCGAGTTCACGGGGGCCGCCGAACAGCTCAAACAGGCCATTCTGGTCAACCCGCATGACATTGATGAACTCAAGGAACTGATCCTGCTGGCCAAGGACATGCCCGCAGATCAAGCCCGACGTCGAATGCGCGCCATGCGCAGGCAGGTGCTGACTCACGACGTCAACCACTGGCAGGACAAGTTCCTTCAAGACCTGACTGACCTCAAGACCCCGGAGACGTCATGACCAACCCGACCGACGAGTTGCCCTCACCCCGAGTGGAAGACGACGCCCTGCTGGAGCACTTGCGGCGCGCGGCCGGCGCCGAGCGTCTTCTGGTGGCCCTGGACTTTGACGGTACCCTGGCCTACTTCACGGAGGACATTGCGGCCTCCCGAGCAGTTGACTCAGCTGAAGCCGCCCTGGAGACCTTGGCCGGGCTGCCCAACACCTGGGTGGCTGTGATCTCCGGGCGGACCATGGACTTCCTGCATTCCGCAGTGGACCCGCACCGCAGGATGCTGCTCTCCGGTTCCCACGGCGGGGAGTACGACCTCAGCATCCTGGGTCCGGAGGCCACCAGCAGCGGCATCGAACTCAGCTCCACACAGCAGACCCTGCTGGATCAGGCGGTGAGCGCCACCCGAGACCTGGTTGATCGCCACCCCGGTGCTGTGGCCGAGTACAAACCCGGCGGGGTGGCCTTCCACACCCGCACCCTGGAGAACCTTGGTGACTCAGATGAGGCCCTGGCCACCATGCACGCAGAGTTCTCTGCGTTGGAGGGACTGCGCATCACCCCGGGTGAGATGGTCATGGAGTGCTCCGTGCTGACCTCAGACAAGGGCCAGGCCGTCACCGCTTTGATCAATGCCGTGCAGCCTGATGTGACGCTGTTCGCCGGTGACGACGTCACCGATGAACACGGGCTTGCCGAGCTGGGACCCGATGACCTGGGCATCAAGGTGGGGCCCAAGGACACCGTTGCCCCGTACCGTGTGGCTGATCCGGATGCCATGGGGGCGGTCCTGGCGCAGTTGGCTGAACTGCGCCAGGGCTGACTCACCCCTTGACGGCACCACCCGTCAGGCCCGCCACGATGTAGCGCTGCAGGAAAAGGAACAGCAGCATCACGGGCAGTGCGGCAATGATGGCCCCTGCACTGAACACTCCCCAGTCCTCACCGAACTGCACGGAGACGAATTCGTAGAGGCCAACCGCCAGCGTGTACTGGGAGGGGTCCTGCAGCACAATCTGTGCCAGCAGGAAGTCTGAGAACGCCATGATGAAGGACAGCATGGCCACCACCACCAGGATGGGGCGCACCAACGGCAGGATCATGGTCCAGTAGATCTGCGCATGCGAGGCGCCATCGATCGTGGCAGCTTCATCAATGTCACGCGGGATCGTGTTGAAGAACCCGTACATCAGGAACGTGTTGGCACCCAAGGCACCACCCAGATACACGGCGATCAAGCCCATCCGGGAGTTCAGCCCCAGGAACGGATAGACCCCGGAGATGGCGAACAGCAGCAAGAAGATGGCCACAAACGCCAACAGCTGCGGGAACATCTGGATCACCAGCAAGGACATCAGGCCCTTGCGGCGCCCGTTGAAACGGAAACGGGAGAACGCGTAAGCCGCTGCCGCGCCCATCAGAGTGGTGCCAAGGGCAGTGGCACCGGCAATCACCAGTGAGTTCACAAACCACCGCATGAACGGCGTCTGCGGATCGGAGAACAACTGCTGGTAATTGGCCCCTGTCACCGTGGCGAACAGCTGGTTGGAACCCATCAAAGATCCTGCCTCTGACAGGGAAGATGACAGCGCGTAGACCAAGGGGAACAGCGCGAACACGCACATGATCAGCGCCACCACGTGACGCCACCACGCGTTGGAACGCCCGGCCTTGGTTCTGCGCTTACGCCCGCGCTGTGTCTGCGGCTGAGTGGTTGCGCTGGACATCAGTTGATCTCCTCAAGAGCCTTGGAGCGGCGGAAGGTCAGCAGGGACACCACGGCCACCATCACAAAGATCAAGATGGACAGCGCTGCCGCCAAACCGTAGTCATTGGTGCCACCGGAGAACGCGATCTTGTAGACAAAAGAAATCAAGATGTCCGTGGCGCCAACCCCGGTGGTGGAGTCCAGATCCTGCGGACCACCCTGTGTCACCAGGTAAATGACGTTGAAGTTGTTGAAGTTCATGGCAAAGGACGCGATCAGCAGAGGTCCCACCGCCACCATGAGCATGGGCAAGGTGATGGAGCGGAACCGGCGGACGGGGCCGGCCCCGTCCATGGCAGCTGATTCGTAGAGTTCCTCCGGGATGGACTGCAGAGCACCCGTGGAAATCAAGAACATGTAGGGAAATCCGAGCCACAGGTTCACCAAGAGCACGGAGAGCCGCGCCATCCACGGGTCCTCCAGCCACGGAACACCGGCCCCGCTCAGAAGAACCTGGTTGACCCACCCGTAATCCGTGTTCAGCAACCCGGCCCAGATCAAGGCGGAGAGGAACATGGGGAAGGCGTACGGCATGAAAATGATGGCCCGGTAGATGTTGCGGCCCTTGAGGTTCTTGTCGTTGAGCAGAATCGCCAGCAACAACCCCAGCAGGAACGTGGAAGCCACGGAAATCAGCGCGAATGCAAAGGTCCACAACGTCACGGACAGGAACGGACCGCCAATGACCTCTGGATCAAACACCGCAGCAAAGTTGTCGAATCCAACGAACACCTGCCAGCCGGGTCGCAGTTCTTCCCCATCAGGAGAAACAAAGGCACCCGTTCCCTGATCCGCCCACACGGTGCCATCGGCATCAACCATGGCGTCCTGACCGTCGTCGTAGGTCAGTGTGGGTGTGTAGGCAAAAGCCGTGGACCCATCAGCAGTCCGCAAGGCACCGTCTGCGGGGTCATCGGACACCGGAACTCGCAGCTCAGCAAGCTGCTCCGGTGAGTTCACGGTTTCTGCGTAGTCCAGGACCTCGTAACCATCCACTGCGGTCACTGAACCGTCGGAGGATTCCGCGTTCGCAGCCGGCGCCAAGGCAGTGTCCTGGGAACCCACCAGCACCTGGCCGTCCTGGACGGTGGCCAGGGCGAGCGCACCGTCGTCGTCGCTGCTCAGCACTGTTACCGGGTACTGGGGTGAGCCCTCCACCCGTTGTTCGTAGGTTTGCTCCAGCTGGGCAATGGCATCTTCTTTGGTGCCGTTGTGGCCGTCACCGTAGTTGGTGAACGCCGTGTATCCCGTGTAAAGGATCACGAACACCTGGAACACGAGCAGGAAGATCAGCCCGGGGAAAAGATACTTGGCCGGAAGAATCCGCCTACCGGGTAGAAAATAGATCAGGTTGGCGGCAATCAACGCCAGAATCAGGAACACCGCAATGGCCCAGCTGCCCACACCGAATGCGGCAACGATTCCGTAAATGCCAAAGGCGTTGATCAACGCCATCAGGATCAACTTGACCACGAATCCCACACCGAACCCGCGCGAGTGTGCGCGCTTGGGTTCACTGGCGGGCGCGGAGTCCCCCGCACCCCACGGCAGGGTGGTCTCCGCTGAGTTTCCGGCGGGCTCAGGCGCAGATGAACGGGTGGTGGAAGCCATCAGATCTGTCCCTCGATGTTGGAAATCATGTTCTCCCACAGCTGTTGCGGCTCGCCTCGGCCATCCACAATGGCGTTTTCAGCCGTTCCCCAGAAGCTCCAGACCGCACCCATGGCGGGAATGGCGGGCATGGGAAGAGCAGTTTCGGCAATGACGGCGTACTGCGCACGCCAAGGATCGTCCTGCATCTGCTCCACAGCCGTGGACGACGCCGGTGGCCGCCCAGTGGACTTGTAAAGCGCCAATTGAGATTCGGGCTGAATGATCCAGTTGGTCACAAAGTCTTGGGCTGCCACGGGATTGCGCCCGTTGGCGTTGACAAAAAAGGCTTGCACGCCGGCAAAAGGACGCGCCTCCTCGGGGCCTGCCGGCGGGATGGGGAACACGGTGCAGTTCATCTCCGCTGCCTCCAGATCCACCAGGTCCCACGGACCGCACAGGTGGAAACCGGACTCACCGTTGATGAACGCTTCCTTGGCGATGTCAGGCGTCATGGAAGTCCGCAGGTCTCCTGTCTCCCCCAGATCGGCCAGGTAGTTGGCGAACTGCTCACCCTCCGAGCCACCCATGGTTAGTTCCGGGAGGTATTCGCCGTCCTCATCCCGGGCAAAGACCTCGGCACCAAAGGATGTCTGGAGGGCGTACAGGTGGTACGGGTCCCCGTTGGTGGGTGACTGGGAGATGGTGAACGGGTACTGCAGCCCCTGCTCGTCCATCAGACGGCGCCCCACGGCACGCAGATCGTCGAAAGTCTCAGGTTCGTCCTGCGTGAGGTCGTCATTACGGACCATGGCCACACATTCCACGGCATACGGAACGCCGTAGCTCACGCCGTCGTAGGTCACGGCCGTCAGCGCGTTCTGCGTGAAATCCTCGCCCC
>NZ_JROX01000002.1:0-11127 GCF_000800955.1 Kocuria sp. ZOR0020 | reverse complement strand
GGTTGTTCCGCCTATCAGATGAGATAGGCGGAACAACCCCGAACTCGGCGTTTTTCATGCCCGGTTTCGACCTCCTCAACCACGCTCAAGCCCTGGGATTATACCCCTGGGGGTATTAGGTTGGAAGGTGTGAGGCGCAGCTGCGCCGTACCTACGACTCCCCGAGGAGGCACTCATGCTCTTGGAGCGCATCTACGACGAGGACCTAGCACAGGCCAGCTACTTCATTGGCTGCCAGCGCGAGAACACGGCGGTGGTGGTTGACCCCCGCCGTGACATCGAGGTGTTCCAGCGCCTGGCCCACGAGCACGGCATGCAGATCGTCGCGGTGACCGAAACCCACATCCACGCGGACTTCCTCTCCGGAACCCGTGAATTGGCGGCCGCCACCGGCGCGACCATGTACGTCTCTGCCGAAGGCGGCGAGGACTGGCAGTACCGCTTCGAGGCGGAGCGGCTCCACGACGGGTCCAGGCTCCAGATCGGCAACATCACCATCGAAGCCGTGCACACCCCCGGCCACACCCCCGAGCACCTCTCCTTCCTGGTCACGGACGGCGCCTTCGCGGATACCCCCGGGTACATGATGACCGGCGACTTTGTGTTCATCGGAGACCTCGGTCGCCCGGATCTGCTGGACGAAGCCGCCGGCGGCATCGACACCCGCTTCGAAGGCGCCCAGCGCATGTTCCGGAGCCTCAAGGAGAAGTTCCTGACCCTGCCCGACCACGTGCAGGTCTATCCGGCCCACGGCGCGGGCTCCGCTTGCGGCAAGGCCCTCGGCGCGATCCCCTCCACCACGGTCGGCTACGAACGCAACTACGCCTGGTGGAGCAAGTACGTCGAGAACGACGACGAGGCAGGCTTCGTGGACGAACTCCTGTTCGGCCAGCCTGATGCCCCGTTCTACTTCGGACGCATGAAGAACCAGAACCGTCAGGGTCCGGACGTCATGGGTGAGCGAGGCGAGTTGCCGGAGTATTCCGCGAGCCAGCTTGCACCGCAGATCGAGTCCGGCGCTTTGTCGTTCGTGGACACTCGTCCCGTCGATGAAGTCCACAAGGGCACCGTGAAGCATGCGCTGCACATTCCGTCGGACGGCAAGATCGCCAGCTTCGGAGCCTGGGCCGTGGACCCGGACCGCAATCCAGCCCCGCTCGTCCTGCTGGCACCGAACGGCGATGCGGCGCGCGAGATCTGGGACCACCTGGTGCGCGTGGGCATCGATGACGTCACGGGATACATCCCGTCCATGGACGGCCTCCCGCAGGAGACCCCCGAGGTCATCGATCCCGCGGAGCTCGAGGGCTTTGACCGCGACTTCCTTCTGGATGTCCGTGCGGTTAGCGAATACCAAGGTGGTCACATCGACGGCGCCGAGCAGCTCCACGGTGGACGTGTGTTGTGGAACCTGGAGAAGCTCCCGCAGGAGGGCACGATCGTGACCTATTGCCAGAGCGGTCTGCGCAGTTCGATTGCCGCGAACATGCTGCGCAACAACGGCTTCCAGGTCGCGGAGCTCAGGGGCTCGATCAACAACTGGATGAATCAGGGCCGGGAGGTCGTGACCGCCTGACGCACCGAAACGACACAATGAGGGCCCCTCACCAAATCTGTGAGGGGCCCTCCGCCATGCGATGGCCAATCGTTCCGGAAACCGCGCGGAGGTCACCCGGGTATCGGGTCTCACATGGTCACGACGGTGCCGGTCGAGATCCCAGCGGACAGGCCGGAACCACCCGACACACCAGGACAGCCACACCCGTCACGGCAGCCACGCCTGCCAGGATCAGGCCCGCCGGATCGGGAAGCTCTTGCACCAGGACCACAATGCCCACGGTCAGGACGAACCATCCGAATCCCTTGCGCAACGCCTGGGCCGGAACCCTGGCCGCCACGTTGGAACCGATCAGGGAGCCGAGGACCGCCGTCGTCGTCACGGCCGCGACCAGTGTCCACTGACGATGCACCGAGGACAGGTGACCGACGAGCCCCACAAAGGAGTTCATGGCGATCACCATCAGGAACGTTCCCACGGCGACAGGCATGCTCAATCCGGCCAACAGCGCCAGGGCCGGGACCACGAGGAAACCGCCCCCGGCACCGATGAGGCCCGTGACCATACCGACCCCCAGACCGATGGCAACCAACGTCAGGCGGGAAGATTCGGCCCGGCAGTCCGGACCGTCGCACGGACGGCGACCGCGAATCATGACCACCGAGGTTGCCACCGTCATCACGGCAAAGGCCACCATCAGAACTGTGGGGCTGATGTGTTCACCGATCATGGCGCCCAGGAAGGCTGCAGCCATGCTGGTGGCCCCGAAGACCAGACCGGTACGCCATTGCACGAACCCGCGGCGAGCATGAGTCAGAGCGCTGATGGCGCTGGTCACGCCCACCACGAACAGGGACGTGGCGATGGCCTCCCGTGGGTCGAGTCCGGCCACGTAGGTCAGCATGGGCACGGTCAGGATCGAACCGCCTCCGCCCAACATGCCCAGTGAGAGCCCGATGGCCAAGGCCAGGACCAACGTCGGGATCAGGAGCCCGCTCATGCCGGCCACCGCGCCGCTGTCTCAGTGCCCACGACTGATCACCGGCCGCTCGGCAGTTGGTCCAAGACGTCCTGAGGCGTGACCTCCCGGGTATCGCGGTTCCACGGCATCTTGGCCAGCACACTGCCCATGGCGCACGTGTTGGTGGCGGCGGAGTAGGCCAAACCGGCACCGACTCCCCCGCTGAGCAGGCGCAGTTTGGGAGAGAGCAGCTGCCCACCCAGGACCCCCGCCAGCACCAGCGACCCGGCCGCCATGCGCACCTGGCGCTCCATGGCCCACGCCTGTTTGCCCTCCACGACCGCACCCCCGGCCACCGCGTAGGCTGCGGCACCACCGTCCAGCACATGGGCGTCCTGCAGCCCCGCAGCACTCAGCCGCTGCCTTGCTTGCGTAGCACGGACACCGGAGTGACAGACCAGGACCACGCGCTGATCCAGCCGATCAGCAATGTCCTCGGCGTGCTCGGAGAGCAGGTGCAGCGGGACGTTGTAACTGCCGCGGATGTGCAGGGACTCGAACTCCGCGGATGAACGGACGTCCACGACCGTGACATTGCCGTCCTGCATCCAGGTCAGCAGCGTGGCCGGGGCAATCTCGGTGACATGGGTGGTCATCGGGCACGGCTCCTCAAGCTAGGGAATGTGGCACCGTCAGTATGTCACATACCCCCAGGGGTATCCTGCCCGATGTGACTCAGCTGAAGTCCGGGCCCTTCTCGCGGCCACGCTTGAGCTCGTAGAACCCCGGGTAGCTGGACAGCGTCAACGCAGCGTCCCAAATCCTGCCGGCTTCCTCACCCTTGGGTGCCGGGGTGAACACGGGGCCAAAGAAGCCTACGCCGTTCACAGCGATGCACGGTGTTCCGATGTCCTGACCAGCCACTGCACGAGCAGCATCGGTGGAGGCCCGCAGGGCGTCGTCGTGGTCTTCCGAGTTGCGGGCTTCGGCAAGCTCGGTCGGCAGGCCCACCTCCTGAAGGGACTCCTCCAGCACCGCCACCAGCTGATCGTCCTTGCCGCGGCGTCCCGGGTGGATCCGGGTCCCGATGGCGTCGTACAGCGGCTTGCGGTATTGATCACCGTGGGCCTGAGCGGCAGCCTCCACCACACGCACCGGCCACATGGATTCAATGTGGCCGTGGTGGTGGTTCTCCGGGTTGTCCTCATTGAGGATGCCCAGGGAAATGACGCGCCAGTTCACCTGGACGTCGCGGATCTGCTCCACCTCACCCATCCACCGGGAGGTCATCCACGCCCACGGGCACAGGGGGTCGAACCAGAAGTCAACGGTGTCACTCATGAGGTCTCCTAACGCAGCAAGCGTTCTAGGGATGCATCGGCACGTTTGCCGTGCCACTGCCTCAAACTTACGACGACGCCGCCCGGGATGCCGTGTCCGGGAGCTCAAAGGCGGGCTGTGATCTCGCGCAGCGAACGCAGGTTTCGGGCGGTGCCGCGCCGGCCGTCAGGCAGAGTCAGACGCATGAGCCGCTCAGCCATCCGGGAGGTGGAGAGTCCTGCGGGTGTGTGCAGCCAGACAACATCGTGATCCGCGCTCACCTGGTCAGTGTCATCCGACCGCACAAGGTCAAGAGCCTGCTGGAGCATGGGAGTGGGGATGGCCGCGGGATAGAAGATGGCGTGCACACAGCGAGGATCTTCTACGGCAGGCCACGGGCAGTCAGCCAGGATGTCCCGGAACCGACCGGCTGAGACCATGACCACGGGGACCGGGAACCCGAACTCATCCTGGATCGCGGTCTCCAAGAGCTGACGGAGCGAATCCGTGGTGCGCTCCTGTGGGTCAGTGGCCACCACGTTGCCGGACTGGATGTAGGTCTGAATCTCAGTGAGGCCAATGGATTCCACCACGGCCCGCAAATCCGCCATGGGAACTTTGTGGCGCCCGCCCACGTTGATGCCACGCAACAGTGCGACTACCCGTGCCACGGCGTGCTCAGCTTCCGTGCTGTGGATCAGGCGGACTTGGATTCGTCAGCCGGTTCGGCCGTGACAACCTGCGGGGCAACACCGTCAGTCACGCTGTCCGCATCCACAATCACCTCAGCGGCATCTTCCACCGTGGGCAGATCGAACATGACCGGCAGCAGCACTTCTTCCATGATGGCGCGCAATCCGCGGGCTCCGGTTCCCCGTTCAATGGCCTTCTCCGCAATGGCTTGCAAGGCCTCCGGGGTGAAAGTCAGAGCCACACCGTCAAGGTCGAACATCTTCTGGTACTGCTTGGTCAACGCGTTCTTGGGCTCCACCAAGATGCGCTTGAGGTCCTCATCCGTGAGCTCGTTCAACGCGGTGATGATGGGCAGTCGGCCGATGAACTCCGGGATCAATCCGAACTTCAGCAGGTCCTCCGGCATGACCTTGCCCATCAGTTCAGACACCGGTCCGTGGGCGATCTGCTCCACGGGGGCGCCAAAACCGATGGAGGTCTTCCCGGCCCGGGACTCCACAATGTCCTCCAGCCCCGCAAAGGCGCCGGCCACGATGAACAGCACGTTGGTGGTGTCGATCTGGATGAAATCCTGCTGCGGGTGCTTGCGCCCACCCTGCGGTGGAACGGACGCGACCGTGCCTTCCAGGATCTTCAGCAGAGCCTGCTGGACACCCTCACCGGAGACGTCCCGGGTGATGGATGGGTTCTCCGATTTGCGGGAGATCTTGTCGATCTCATCGATGTAGATGATCCCGGATTCTGCACGCTTGACGTCAAAATCAGCGGCCTGGATGAGCTTGAGCAGGATGTTCTCCACGTCCTCGCCCACATACCCGGCCTCGGTCAGGGACGTGGCATCAGCCACGGTGAACGGCACGTTCAAGCGCCGCGCCAGGGACTGCGCCAGATAGGTCTTGCCGGAACCGGTGGGACCAACCAACAGAATGTTGGACTTGGCGATCTCCACGTCCTCGTCCCCCGCAGCGGTGGCCAACTGCAACGGCTTGCCGGACTGGGAGGCGCGCACACGCTTGTAGTGGTTGTAGACCGCAACCGACAGCGCACGCTTGGCCGTCTCCTGGCCCACCACGTACTGCTGGAGGTGGTCGAAAATCTCACGAGGGGTGGGAAGGGCCGACTCTTCAGAGGCCTCAACCTCGGTCAGCTCTTCCTCGATGATCTCGTTGCACAGCTCGATGCACTCGTCACAGATGTAGACGCCTGGCCCAGCGATGAGCTTGCGGACCTGCTTCTGACTCTTTCCGCAGAAAGAGCACTTCAGCAGATCAGCGCTTTCGCCGATGCGGGCCATGTGCACTCCTTAGAGCTGGTCGTGATCACAGGAACATCTTCCGTTCCCACCGGTTCTGGGCAGGACGCGTTTGCCCCCGTGTACCAGGAAGCCCACGATACGCGAGCCCACTGACAGCCACCAACGCGACACCACTTGCACCATCAAGAACGGGGCTCGGCCGGTTCCGCGCCCGCGGCGTCGTCGTTGTTGTTGTTAGTCAGGAACCGCTGCGGTAGTTGATGGGCCACGGACGGCCCGCCCGACGACGTCGGAAGAACCAGCGGATCCTTGCGCAACAACGCCACCACGGACACGGCCAACGCCAGGATCACAAAGATGAACGGTGCCGCGGAGAGCATGACCGCGGTCTGCAGGGCCTGCAATCCCCCGGCGTAGAGCAACACGGCCGCCATGGCACCGGTAAAGGCACCCCACACCAGCAACACCGGGCGGCTGGGATGCATGTTGCCATCCGTGGAAATCACGGCCAGTACGTACGTGTTGGAATCAGCACCGGTCACAAAATAGAGGACCACCAGGATGATGGCCACCACAGAGGTGAGCAGGGTCCAGGGCAGTTGGTCCAACAGGCCGAAGAACGCGGTGTTGACGTTCTCCGCCGCTGCCTGGCCGATGGCTGTCCCCCGATTCATGTCCATGAACATGGCACTCCCGCCAAAGACCGTGAACCAGGCGGAGAACACCACCGTGGGAACCCCCAGGACCACACCCACGAACTGGCGGATGGTCCGGCCCTTGGAGATGCGGGCCAGGAAAACTCCCACAAAGGCACCCCAGCTGACCCACCACGCCATCATGAAGTAGGTCCACCACTGCATCCATGCCAGCTCATCCGAGGTGGCAGGCAGCATCAGGCTGATCTCCAGGAAATCCCCCGCGTAGCTGCCCACCGCGCGGAAATACATGTTGATCAGATAGGTGGTGGGGCCTGCGACCAGCACAAACACCAGCAGCGCCAGTGCCAGAACCATGGTGATCTGACTCAGGTGCCTGATGCCGCGGCCCACACCACTCATGGCCGAGGCCGTGAAGATCACAGTGATCACTGCAATGATCACCAACTGCGCAGGGATGGTGGTGAGGGCTGCGCCGGTGACCTGCTCCAGACCCTGGCTGACCTGGGCTGCCCCTAGTCCCAGGGAGGTTGTGGTGCCGAACAGCGTGGAGAGGATCACCAGGACATCCACGGCCTTGCCGACGACGCCATCTGCATGGCGTCCGATCAGGGGCCTGAGGATGGGTGAGACCAATCCCTTGTTGCCCAGCCTGTGGGTGGAGTACCCAATGGCCAACCCGAAGATCCCAAAGATGGCCCAGGCGTGCAGACCCCAGTCCAGAAACGTGAACCGCAGGGCATCCACCACGGCGTCCTGGCTTCCAGGTTCAGACAGTCCGTGCGGCGGTGTCCACAGATGGATCACCGGTTGGGCCACGCCGTAGGTGATCAAGCCAATGCCCATGACCGCCCCCATGAGCATGGCGATCCACGCGTACGTGGGGTATTCAGGTTCAGAGTCATCCGGGCCCAACTTGATCCGCCCGTATTTGGTGACCGCCAGGACCACCAGCAACACCATGATGGCCAGCGGAATCACCAGCATGGACCAGCCGGTGTTCTCCGTCACCCAGCTCAAAGCCTGGTCGGAAGCCTCACCCACCTGCTCCGGTACGGCCGCGGCCACCACCATGATCACCAGGATCAACACCACGGAAACCCTGAACACCACCCGTCCGCGGCCGGCGTCGGGAGAATTTTCAAACACGGATGCGTCCTGAGACATGGGGGTTGCGCTTCCTGCCGGGATGGGGTGTCGTCCTACTGTGACACGACTGAAGGCCACTTCCTTGCCGGGAAGTGGCCTTCAGTCGTGTCACACCTGGTGTGAGATCACGGGATGCTCAGGCAGTCACCGTCTTGGGCTTAACCGCCTTGCGGGATTCCAGAACGTGATCCACGATCCCGTACTCCTTGGCCTCGGTGGCCGTGAGGATCTTGTCGCGCTCAATGTCCCGGTTGATCTCCTCGGAGCTCTTGCCGGTGTGCAGCGCCATGGTGTCTTCCAACCAGGTCCGCATGCGCACGATCTCGTTGGCCTGGATCTCGATGTCCGAGGCCTGGCCGCCACCCTGACCCTGCATGGCCGGCTGGTGGATCAACACACGGGCGTTCGGCAGCGCCAGGCGCTTGCCCGGGGTGCCCGCTGCCAACAACACGGAAGCAGCCGAGGCCGCCTGACCCAGGCACACGGTCTGGATCTCCGGGCGGATGAACTGCATGGTGTCGTAAATGGCCGTCATGGCCGTGAACGATCCACCGGGAGAGTTGATGTACATGGTGATGTCCCGGTCCGAGTCCTGAGCCTCGAGCACCAGCAGCTGCGCCATGACGTCGTCGGCGGAAGCGTCATCCACCTGGACGCCCAAGAACACAATGCGGTCCTCGAACAACTTGGTGTACGGGTTCTGGCGGCGGTAACCGTAGGGCGTGCGCTCCTCAAAATCGGGCAGCACGTAACGGCTGGTGGGCACGTTACCAGCGGTCGAACCCGGAAGGTACGGCGCGCCGGCCTGTCCAAACATGGAGTTCATGGAAGTCATCCTTAGAAAATTGAGCCGTGATCTGGCAGAGGCGTGGTGGTCAGGGGCCCGGTCAGGACTCCTGGTCCTTCATGGTTCCGCCGCCACCGGAGACACCGGATGCGTTCTGGGCAATGTGGTCAAAGAAGCCGTACTCCAGGCCGCGCTCGGCTGTGAACCAGTTGTCGCGGTCGTTGTCTTCCAAGATCTTTTCAATGCTCTGACCGGTCTGCTCAGCCGTCAGCTCTGCCAGGCGCCGCTTCATGTCCATGATCAACTCGGCCTGGACACGAACGTCAGAGGCCGTACCACCCATGCCGCCGGAGGGCTGGTGCATCAGGATGCGGGTGTTGGGCGTGGCGTAACGCTTGCCCGGGGTGCCGGAGGACAGCAGGAACTGCCCCATGGAGGCTGCCAGACCGGTGGCCACGGTCACCACGTCGTTGGGGATCAACTGCATGGTGTCGTAGATCGCCATCCCGGCGGTCACGGAACCACCCGGAGAGTTGATGTAGAGGTAGATGTCCGCTTCCGGGTCCTCGGCGGAGAGCAGCAGCATCTGCGAGCAGATCAGGTTGGCGTTGCGGTCCTCCACCTGGGAGCCCAGCCAGATGATCCGCTCCTTGAGCAGACGGTTGTAGACATAGTCGTCCTGGCCGGCAATGGGCTGGCTGTCCATCCGCGGCTGTACGGAGGAGTGCTCCGGGGTCAACGGAGAGGTCATCAGTGCATCCCTCTTTCGCATGAGTTCACGGTCCCGGTTCTCACCGGGCCTACCTGCCGCCTGCCACCCCAAGGGGTACCTGCGCTCAGGTCTGGTCGGTCGCGTTCGAGCCTAGTTGACCGGCACGCACGGGGATCCGTTGCCCGCGCATTGTTCGCTGGCGGCGTGCCTCACCTCGGCCTGGACAGACGACGACGCCCGCCGGGCAGGTTGGTCACCTACCCGGCGGGCGTCGTCAATACGGTGTCGGTCAACCGTGGCGGCTCACCGCACGGCTCACTTCTCCTCGGATGGCTCGGCCTCAGCGGAGTCCTCGGCTGCATCCTCAGCACCGGCCGGGGTCACGAAAGCGGAGAGGTCCACCTTGTTGCCGTCGGTGTCCACAACCTCGGCCTGCTCCAGAACCTTGGCCAGGGCCTTACGACGTCGCACCTCGCCAACCATCATTCCGGCCTGACCGGAACCATCCAGCATCTGGGCGAACTGGTTGGGGTCCATGCCGTACTGCTGGGAGGTGGAGATGATGTAGTCAATCAGCTCGGACTGCTCAACACCCAGTTCTTCCTTGTCCGCCACGGCATCCAGGATGACCTCGTTGCGGAAGGCGGACTTGGCGTTCTCCTCCACCTCGGAGCGGTGCTCGGGGGTGTCGTGATCGGCATCAGCGTTGGGGTTGTTGAAGTGCTGATCGATCTGTTCCTTGATGACGGACTCGGGCACCTCGACCTCAACCAGTCCGACCAGCTGCTCCAGGACCTTGTCGCGGGCCTCAACACCCTGCTCCACCACCACGGAGTCGGCGGCCTGCTTCTTGAGGTCGCCGCGCAGTTCCTCGATGGTGTCGAATTCGGAGGCCAGCTGGGCAAAGTCGTCGTCGGCCTCGGGCAGCTCGCGCTCCTTGACGGCCGTGACCTTGACCTTGACGGTCGCCTCCTGACCGGAGTGCTCGCCACCGGCCAGCTTGGTCACGAAGGTGGCGTCCTCGTCAGCGGAGAGCCCGGTCACAGCCTCGTCCATACCTTCCAGCATGGTGCCGGAGCCGACCTCGTAGGAGAGATCGTTGGCGGCGTCGACCTCTTCGTCGTCGATCAGGGCCTGCAGGTCCAGGGAGACGAAGTCACCTTCGGCAGCCGGGCGATCGATGGTCTTGAGGGTGCCGAAGCGGCTACGCAGCTCGTCCAGAGCCTTCTGCTCGTCCTCATCACCTGCGGTGCGGGCTTCCACCTCAACCTTGAGGCCCTTGTAGTCGGGAAGCTCGATCTCGGGGCGCACGGTGACCTCGATGACGGCCTTGGTGTCGGCCTCGCGGTCCTCAGCGGTGGGCTGCTGGGACACTTCCAGCTGCGGCTGGGCGATCGGGGTGAGCTCGTGCTCGGCCAGGGCCTGCTGGAAGAAGGTGTCCATGGCCTCGTTCAGGGCGTTCTCCACCACGAACTCGTAGCCAACACGCTGCTCGATCAGCTTGGCCGGGACCTTGCCTGCACGGAAGCCGGGGACCTGGATCTGGTTGGCCAGGGACTTGTAGGTCCGGTCGATAAACGGCTTGAGGTCCGCGAACGGGATCTCCAGATCGATCTTTGCCTGGGTGGGGCTGACGTTTTCGACGGTGCTCTGCACTGGCGCTGCGCTCCTGATAAGTGGGTGATGACAGGTCTCAGCCCGCGGCCCTCACACAGGCGCAGCCACTCAGCTGATCTGCTCGAGGTCACGGGCGCGGTATGCGACCGCCACGGTCTGACACGTCCATTCGGTGCCTGACCTGCACGGTCGAACGTCGGGGTGACAGGACTCGAACCTGCGATCTCCTGCTCCCAAAGCAGGCGCGCTAGCCACTGCGCTACACCCCGTGGGTGATCTGTGCTCTCGTCCGGCGGGCCGGACGGTCAACCGGACACCAGGTCCGGGCACAGACATCGCACGAGTCTAGCGCGCCCGGGACCGTACGCGAACTCCCGGCGATTCGGTGGTGTCCCTCCCCCACTCGATTGCGCGTGCCC
>NZ_JROX01000186.1:0-1085 GCF_000800955.1 Kocuria sp. ZOR0020 | reverse complement strand
GCGGTGGCCGCGGCGAAGGCCTCCACGGCCTGCCGGGCGTCGTCGTCGAGGTCCTTGGGGACCTCGATCTCGACGGTCACGATCAAGTTGCCGGTGCCCTTCTTGGTGGTCACACCCTTGCCCTTGACCCGCAACTTGCGTCCGGAGCTGGTACCGGCGGGGACCTTGAGGGACACCTGATGGCCGTCCCACGTGGGCACCTTGATGGTGGCCCCCAATGCCGCCTCGGGGAAGCTCACGGGCACGGTCACGGACAGGTCGTCGGTGCCCTCACGCCGCGCAAACACGGGGTGCTCCCCCACCTTGACGGTCAGGATGAGGTCCCCGTTGCCACCCGGGCCCGTGTGGCCCTTGCCCTTGAGCTTGAGCTTCTGTCCGTCGCGCACGCCCTGCGGAATGCGCACGGTGGTCGTCGAACCGTTGCCGCGCTGCAGCTTGACCGTGGTGCCCTCCATCGCGGAACGGAAGGGAATCACCGTGCTGGTGGTGATGTCCTCACCCTTGGGCTGCGGTGCCTGGTAACGCGGGTCGTAACCACCCGTGTAGCCACCGGCGCCACCGTAGCCCCCGCTTCCACCGAAGCCCCCGAAACCGCCTCCACCGAAGAGGTCCTCGACGTTGATGTTCTGGGCACCGCCCGTGGAGTAGCGCGCACGGGTGCGCCCGCCTCCGAAGACGTCGCCGAAGAGGTCCTCGAACCCGGCGCCGTCACTGCCGCCGGCGAACCGGGCACCCGTACCCATGGCACGGATCGCGTCGTACTCCTTGCGTTCCTCGGGGTCGGAGAGGACGTCGTGAGCCTCCGAGACCTCTTTGAACTTCTGCTCCGCCGCGGCATCCCCGGCGTTGCGGTCAGGGTGGTACTTCTTGGCGAGCGTCCGGTACGCCTTCTTGATCCCGGCATCGGTCGCCTCCTTGGAGACGCCCAGCACGTCGTAAAAGTCTTTGTCGATCCAGTCCTGGCTGGCCATGACGCCTCCTTTCAGGGGCAGGTCGTGGGGATTGTTCTGTGTGTTTGTGCTGTGTGGCGGTTCTGCGCGGCTGTTCCGCGTGAGTTCCGGGACGGGGAGGTTACGACGACGGCC
>NZ_JROX01000185.1:0-516 GCF_000800955.1 Kocuria sp. ZOR0020 | reverse complement strand
GCGGGCGGCACCGACGGGACCCACCGGTCACTTCTTGTCGTCGTCCTCGTCCACGACCTCGGCGTCGACGATGTCCTCGTCGTCCTGAGCCGCACCGGCAGCAGCACCCTCGGCACCCTCGGCACCGGCGTCCTGCTGGGCGTAGACGGCTTCACCGATCTTGCCCATGGAGCCCTGCAGCTTCTCGACCGCAGACTTCACGGCGTCGTCGTCATCGCCCTCGAGAGCAGTCTTGACGGCGTCGACGTCGCCCTGGACCTCGGTCTTGACGTCCTCGGAGAGCTTCTCGTCGTTGTCCTTGATGAGCTTCTCGGTCGAGTAGGCCAGCTGCTCGGCGTTGTTGCGCATGTCGGCGGCCTCGCGGCGAGCCTTGTCGGCCTCGGCATTGGCCTCGGCGTCCTTGACCATGCGGTCGATGTCCTCCTGCGACAGGGAGGTGCCACCGGTGATGGTCATCGACTGCTCGGTGCCGGTGCCCTTGTCCTTGGCGGACACGTGCACGATGCCGTTCGCGTC
>NZ_JROX01000184.1:0-7549 GCF_000800955.1 Kocuria sp. ZOR0020 | reverse complement strand
TTCCTGGCCCATCAGCGCTGATGGGCCAGGAAATTGACCACTGAACTGAGTACGGGTCGCGACCGTGAGTGGCCGCTGCAAACCATTGGGCACCACGCCTCCACAGACGACGACGCCCCCTGGCCACGCTGGAGGCTGTCCACATCTGGCGGACGTGGCCGTGTTGTGCTCAGAACCATGAGGCTCTACTGGTCACATGCCCACTCCACAACATGTCCCACCACCCGAACTGAGGGACAGGTGTTTCAGCCTGCGTGATGCCACCCGCACAGGGTTGACCGGCCACCAGCTCTTTGGCCCTGGGTATGAGTCCGTGATGACCGGGGTGTGGCGCTCGGTGCATCATTCAGTGCATCAGGACCCGGTGGCACGGTTGCTGGATGTTCTGCCACCGCTGCTGTCGTCTCTGCCCACCACGGCTGCCAACCACCTGACATCCGCCCTGCTCCTGGGTCTGCGGCTACCTGGATGGTTGCGCAAGAGCACACCGATTCACCTCACCCGGTGGGTTGCCGGGCGTGCCCCGCGGTTCGCCGGGGTGACAGGGCACGTGGCACAGCTGGATCCGCAGGATCGCTGGAGCTCAGGAGACGTCAGGGTGGTGGGGCCCCCGCGGACCGTCGTCGACCTGGCGGGAATGAAAGACCCACACAGTGGCACCAACCTGATCACCGATGACGCATTGGTTGCCGTGCTGGACGGCTTGATCAGCTTCCACCAGACGGGTATCCACGCGGGAAAACCTCCTCCGCGGGCCTTGGCCGAGGTGGAGGCGGATCTGGTACGGATGGGGCGTCGTCGTGGAGTGGCTCGGGTGCGGCGAAATCTGAGCCGATGTGCGGCGGGCGTGGACTCCGCCTTGGAGACCCACGCTCGGCTGGCCTTGGAACACGCGGGGTTGGCGGGGTTTGTCACGGACCGGGAAATCCGGGTACCCGGAATGGGATCCGCCAACCCGGGCCTGGCCCATGAGCAGTGGAAGATCGCGATTCAGGTGGAAGGACCCCACCATGACCAACAGGGCCAGCGCACCAGAGACATCAAGCGTCAACGCATCACGGAAGCTGCCGGCTGGATTGAGATCCGCGTGACTGCCGCGGACCTGGTTCCGCCGTACCCCGGTGGTGAGCCACGCATTGTGAACCTGGTGAGGGAGGCAATGAAGCAGCGTGTGGCCAGCTCCCGGCGTTGAATGGTCAAAATCCTCAAGCCTGCCTGTGAGTGGTCAAAATCCCCGCTCATCAGCGCTGATGGGCCAGGAAATTGACCACCCAACGCGACGAACGGGGATTTCGACCAGTCAAACCACCTCAGGCGGCGTTGACCACCTCAATGCGCTCCTGATTGCGCATGTAAGGGCGCAGTGCCTCCGGGATGATCACGGATCCATCGGCCTGCTGGTGGGTTTCCAGGATGGCCACCAACCAGCGCGTGGTGGCCAGCGTGCCGTTCAGTGTTGCCACCGCGCGGGTGCCACCCTTCTTGACCTTGCCGTCCACCGTGGTGTCTGCCTGACGCTCACGGATGTTGAGGCGGCGGGCCTGGTAGGTGGTGCAGTTGGAGGTGGAGGTCAGCTCGCGGTAGCGGCCCTGGGTGGGGATCCAGGCCTCACAGTCGAACTTGCGGGCTGCGGAGGTGCCCAGGTCACCGGCGGCGGTGTCGATCACGCGGTAGGCCAGACCGCAGGCCTGGAGCATCTGCTCCTCCCACTCCAGCAGGCGGGCGTGCTCCGCCTCAGCCTCTTCCACCGGGCAGTACACAAACATTTCCAGCTTGTTGAACTGGTGCACGCGGATGATGCCGCGGGTGTCCTTGCCCGCCGAGCCTGCTTCACGGCGGTAGCAGGAGGACCATCCGGCGTAGCGCAGCGGACCGTCGGAGAGGTTCAGGATCTCGTCCGCGTGGTAGCCGGCAATGGCCACCTCAGAGGTGCCCACCAGGTAGAGGTCGTCCTTCTCCAGCCGGTAGATCTCAGCATCGTGTTCGACGTCGAATCCCGTGCCCGCCATAATCTCCGGGCGCACCAGGGTGGGGGTGGTCAGGCTGATGAAGTTGTTGTCCACCGCCAGGTCCTGGCCCATGCGCAGCAGGGCGGTTTCCAGTCGGGCGATGTCTCGCTTGAGGAAGTAGAACCGGGAGCCGCCCACCTTGGCGCCGCGCTCCATGTCAATGCCGTCCACCAGCTCACCAATGGCCAGGTGGTCGCGAGGTTCAAAGCCCTCGGCCTGGAAGTCGCGTGGGGTGCCCACGTGCTTGAGCACAGTGAAGTCGTCCTCGCCACCGGTGGGCACGCCGTCGATGATCAGGTTGGGCATGGCCTTCAGGAGGTCGTCAATGCGCTCCTGAGCAGCGCTGGCGCGGGTGTCAGCATCCTTGACGCGGGCGGCCAGATCCTTGACCTCGGCCAGCAGCGCCTGCTTCTCCTCGCCCTGAGCCTGGGCGACCGTCTTGCCGAACACCTTCTGTTCGGCACGGAGGTTCTCGTACTCCGTGATGGCGGAACGCCTGGCGGAATCAGCTTCCAGAACTTGGTCCACGCTCTCCGGGGAGAGGCCTCGGGCGGTCTGTGAGGCGCGGAACTGGTCAGGGTGCTCACGAAGAAGATTGATGTCGATCACCATGCCAGGGTATCGGAGTATTGCCGGTTCAAGGCATCATGGGCCCGACCGGACACCCGCCGTGGTCTTTGTGCCCACACCGTGCCTGTAGCGTGGGTGCCAAGTAACCAGCAGGCTCATTTTGTGGTGCCGTGGCACCGTTACAAGGAGTATCCCGTGGCTTCACAGCCCTCCCCCCAGCGCGTGGCAGTGGTCATCAACCCGTCCAAGTACGACGCCGATTCCGCCCGGGACACCATTGTTGTGTCCTGCCGCAAGGCCGGATGGGCGGATCCCGTGTTCTACGAGACCACTGTGGATGACCCAGGTACGTCCATGGCGCAGGCCGCCTTGGCGGACAACGTTGACGTGGTGCTGGCGGCCGGCGGTGACGGAACGGTGCGCACCGTGGCCGAGGTGATGGCCAATTCCGGCACCCCGCTGGGCGTGATTCCGCTGGGCACCGGCAACCTGTTGGCCCGCAACCTCGGTGCGCATCTGGATGACGTTCACCATTCGGTGGACATTGCCTTGTTCGGTGACCAGCGCCAGATCGACATGGTTTCCTTTGCCACGGAGAACATGCGCGGCGAGAAGTTCAAACATTCCCTGTGCGTGATGGGCGGCGCCGGATTCGATGCCGAGATCATGTCCAACACCCGCGACGAACTCAAGCGCCAGATCGGCTGGATGGCCTACACGGAGGCCGGTATGCGCCGTCTTGCCGTGGACCCCGTGTGGACGCGATTCAGCATCGACGACGGCCCGTGGCAAACCAAACGCCTGCGCTCCATCATGGCTGCCAACTGCGGCGTACTGACCGGCGGACTGGTGTTGGTGCCCGGTGCCAAGCTCAATGACGGGCGCATGGATGTGGTGGTCATTGCCCCGCGTGGACCCCTGGGTTGGGTGACGTTGACCAGCAAGATCATTTTCAAGCACCAGCATGATCTTCCGTCCATGGACCATTTCATGTGCAAGAAGGTCCGCGCTGAGTTCCACAAGCCCACGGAGTCCCAGATCGACGGCGACGGCTTGGGCCGCATCACCTCTTTCGAAGCAGAGATCATGCCGGAGGCGCTGTCCCTACGGGTCCCGCCGTCCCAGGGCGACGACGTCCACGACGTCATCGGCTGACACCAGCCCTCCACACGCCCAAGGCCGGTGGTGGGGTTCCGCAGACCGTCCAGCGAAGGAGGTCACGGAACCCAACCACCGGCCTTGGTTCAAGAAGCCGGTCTCACGGCAGCCTCAGAAGGCTCCGGCCAGCGCAAAGATCACGGCTGAGAGGGCAAAGCCCACCACACCGATGATGGTCTCCAGCACGGTCCAGGTCTTGAACGTGGTCTTGACGTCCATCTCCAGCAGGCGGCCCACCAGCCAGAAGCCGGAGTCGTTGACGTGAGACAGGGCAACCGAACCTGCGGCCACAGCCAACACCAGTGCAGCCACCTGGACCTCGTTGTAACCACCGGCGAGGATGGCAGGAGCCACCAGACCGGCCGCCGTCGTCAATGCAACGGTTGCCGAGCCCTGTGCCACACGCAGGATCAAGGAGATCAGGAAGCCGGCCACGATCACCGGAACGCCGAGGTCGGAGAGGACGTCCGCCAGCGCGTCACCGATGCCAGAGGCCCGCAGCACGCCACCGAACATGCCGCCGGCACCGGTGATCAGGATGACCGAGCAGACGGGGCCGAGTGCGGATTCAAAGGTCTTCTCAATGGCTGAGCCGCTGACCCCACGCGCCGTGCCGATCAACAGTGCGGCCACGATCAAGGTGATGGTCAGCGCAACCGGGGTCTGGCCGATGGCCACCAGGGACTGGTACCAGAGGTCATCCCCCACCGATTCCGGCAGGGTGCCCGAGTTCAGCAGCGTGGACAGCCCGGTGTTCAGGAAGATCAGCACCAGAGGCAACAGCAGGATGAGCACCACGGTGGTGGTCTTGGGCGGGTTCTGAACGTCCTCGGCCTTGCCCAGGATGGCGGGCACGGGCAGGTTGATGCGCTTGCCCATGTAGAGGCCGAACAGGTAGGAGCTCAGGTACCAGGCGGGGATGGCCACCACCAGGCCCAGCAGGAGGACCACACCCACGTTGGCTTCAAAGAACGCCGACGCTGCCACCGGGCCCGGGTGTGGTGGCAGGTAGATGTGCATGGCGGAGAACGCGCCCACGGCCGGCAGCGCGTAAAGCAGCACGGAGCCGCCCAATCTGCGCGCCACGGAGAAGACCACCGGCAGCATGACCACCAGGCCGGCGTCGAAGAAAATGGGGAACCCGAAGAGCAGGGAGGCGACGCCCAAGGCCAGTGCCGCGCGCTTTTCCCCGAACACGCCGATCAGCTTGTCCGCCAGGACTTGAGCGCCACCGGAGGTTTCCAGCAGGCGCCCCAGCATGGCACCCAGGCCGACCAGAAGCGCCACGCTGGCCAGGGTGTTGCCGAATCCGCTGGTCAGAACGGGGACCACGGCATTCATGGGGATGCCGGTGGCCACTGCGGTCAGACCGCTGATCACAATCAGCGCCAGAAAGGCGTGGACCTTGAACTTGATGATCAGCACCAGCAGCACGGCGATGGCCGCGGCCGCAATGGCCAGGAGGGGTCCGGCTGTGAGGGTCTGCTCCCAGCCTTCGAGTTGTTCAACCATGGGTGACGTCACTTCCTTGTGGTGTCATGTGCGCCCCGCCGAGACCTCCGTCATGCCCCAAAAATCCCAAGATTCTGGGCCATGACGGAGGTCTGGGCGGGGTTACTGATTACTGGGTGCGCAGGGCGGAGACCCACTCGCGGGCCTGAGTGAAGGCCCCGTCCGTGTGATGCCCTGCAACGACGGCGGCCTTGCGGTCCGCCCGGGCGTAAGAGCCCAAGAACCGGGTGGTGGGACAGATCCGGCGCAGTCCCACCAGGGCCTCAGCCACGCGTTCGTCCTGGATGTGGCCGTCGATGTCCACGCTGAAGAAGTAGTCCCCCAAGTAGTTGCCCGTGGGACGAGATTCAATGCGGCTAAGGTTGACTCCGCGCGTGGAGAACTGCTCCAGGATTTCCATCAGCGCACCGGCACGGTCCGCCCACAAAGGAATCACCAGCGTGGTGCGGTCCGCCCCGGTGCGTTCCGGCAACGGGGCATCCGCGGAACCCAGATGCACAAAGCGGGTCACGGCCTGCGGGTTGTCCCCGATGTTCTCGGCCAGTACCGCCAGTTCGGGGTGAGCCGCGCTGATGGTGGGTGCACAGATGGCGGCGTCATGCCCAACTGTCCCGGAACCACTCAACGCCAAGGCACCTGCTGCGGTGGAGGACGCTGGAATGTATTCCGCTTGCGGAATGTTTTCCTCGGTCCACTGACGCACCTGCGCCCAAGCGTGGGAATGGGTCGAGACCGCGCGAACCTCCCCCAGCGGCTTGGGTTCACGGGCCACCAGGTTGAAGCGGATGGGTACCAGCATTTCCGCCAGGATTCGCACTTCCGGACCTGCAGCCACGGCATCCAGCGTGGCGGAGACTCCCCCTTCCACGGAATTCTCAATGGGCACCACGGCGGATCTAGCACGACCCTCACGCAGGGCCGCCAACGCCGCCGGGACAGAGCTGACAGGAAGGTGGTCCGTTCCGTGGGGATCGATCTGCAGCAGAGCGGCCTGGGTGAAGGTCCCGGAGGGACCCAGGTAGGCGATCGTCATGGGTGGTGGGCCGTCACTTCACGGTGGGTTCGGCGTCGGTCTCCGAGACCATGGGCTTGTCAGCATCAGCCCATGCACCCATGCCGCCCAGAACGTTGATCGGGTCGAATCCGGTGTTGGCCAGGAAGGCTGTGGCCTGCAGGGACCGTCCACCGGAGCGGCAGATCACGTAGACGTCCTCATCCACGGGCACCTCCCCGTAGCGCTCGGAGAGCTGGCCCAGGGGAATGTGCTGGGCCCCGTCAATGTGGCCGGCTTCCCATTCAAAGTCCTCCCGCACGTCCAGGATCTTGGCGTCGGCGGGGATGTCCTCCACGGAGGTGTTGGGCAGGTTGTTGACGTTGTCCACGGTCTCTCCTCGTTGATGCTCATGGGTAGGAACTGTTCATACACGGCCGGTGCCCGCACCATGGCTGCGCGGGCGGTTTGGGCCACTAGAGTTCAGGCGGTCTGTTGTGTTGACCCCCAGGGTACGCACGGCAGCGCACCCGCAGTGACCACGAACACCGCACGTTGGCGCTTAGTCTGGTGACCAGTCCCCGTGAGGAGCCGACCATGATCGAGAACAACGCGCACCTGAGCCCGTACACCCAGGTGTCGTTGATCTTCTCCGCCCTGGCCAATCCGGCGCGCTCGGCAATCGTCCACCGGCTGACGGTCTCCCCGTGTTTTGTGGCTGAGCTGGTGGAGCACCTGGGCGTGGCCCAACCGTTGGTCTCCCAACACTTGAAGGTCCTGCGGCAGGCGCACTTGGTCTGCGCAGTCCGTCACGGTCGGCAGCACCGCTACGAACTCACGGATCAGCACGTCACCCACCTGTTCCTGGACGCCTTCCAGCACACCCAGGAACACTCCGACTCCACCGTTCCCGGATCGACCGACCCCGCAGACTCCGCAGAGCACAACGACGACGCCCCACTCACCTGACCCCCACCAGCACCCCCACCGTGGGGTCAGGAACTAAACCCGTCAGGCGTTGACGTATTCCGCCAAGTGTTGACCGGTGAGGGTTTCAGCGGAGTCCACCAGCTGAGCCGGGGTGCCCTGGAATACCACCCGTCCGCCGTCGCTACCGGCCCCCGGGCCCAAGTCGATGATCGAGTCCGCATGTGCCATGACCGCCTGGTGGTGTTCGATCACGATCACCGATTTGCCCAAGTCCACCAACTTGTCCAACAGCGCCAACAACTGCTGGACATCCGCCAGGTGCAGGCCGGTGGTGGGCTCGTCCAGCACGTAGATGCCGCCGGATTCCGCCATGTTGGTG
>NZ_JROX01000183.1:0-19537 GCF_000800955.1 Kocuria sp. ZOR0020 | reverse complement strand
GAGCTCGGATTGGCGGCCGCTGCTGCGGCTTCGGCTGCAAGCGCGTCGGGCGCAGACACCGGGGCTGCCTGAGATGACCTTGGTGGGAGGAACGGAGCGCGCCCGGGACTTTGTCCGTGAGGACGGTGTCCTGGCATTCGTGGACGTGGGGGAGCGTCCCCTGGAATCCGGTGTGCTCCTGCCCCGGGTCCGGTTGGCCTACGAAACCTGGGGTGAGCTCAACGCAGATGCCTCCAACGCCGTGTTGGTGGAACACGCACTCACCGGTGACACCCACCTGACCCGTGGACGGGTGCGGGAACACGCCCCGGAGATTGAACGTGCCCGCGCGGAAGCACCTGGCTGGTGTGAAGGGCTGGTGGGGCCGGGACGGGTGATCGACACCAACAAGTACTTTGTGGTCTGCATCAACATGCTCGGGGGGTGTTACGGGTCCACGGGCCCGGCCACCCCGGCGCCGTCGTCGGTGGACCCGGAGAACAAACCGTGGGGATCCCGGTTCCCGTTCGTGACCATCCGCGATGCCGTGCGGGCCGAGGCCGCTGTGGCGGATGCCTTGGGAATCCAGGCGTGGCGGCTGGTGGTGGGCGGTTCCATGGGCGGGGCCCGCGCGTTGGAATGGGCGGTGACCTTCCCCGAACGCGTGCAGGCCTGTGGAGTGGTGGCTTCCTGTGCTGCCTCCAGTGCTGAGCAGATCGCGTGGGGTCAGGCCCAGAACCTGGCCCTACGCCAGGACCCCGCCTTCAACGGCGGCGACTACTACGACTCCGATTTCCCCACGGCCGGATTGGGACTGGCCAGGCGCATTGCGCACATCACCTACCGGTCGGCCGCTGAGCTGCAGACCCGCTTCAGCCGGGACCCGCAGCCCGGTGAGTCAATCCTGGGCGAAGCTGCCGGCACTCGCGGCCGGTACAAGGTGGAAAGCTACCTGGACCATCAGGCCTCCAAACTGGCAGACCGGTTTGACGCCAACGCGTACTTGACGCTTAATGAGGCTCTGATGAGTCACGACGTCGCTCGCGGGCGCGGGTCCCTGGAGGAGGCTTTGGCTCGGACCACGTGTGACTGGCTGGTGGTCGCCGTCGACAGTGACCGCCTCTACTTCCCTTCCGAGTCGGATGCGCTGTGTGCCGCGCTGCCGGTTCGCGTGCCACGGCACACCATTCACTCCGACGCCGGTCACGACGGCTTCCTGATCGAGGACGCCCAACTGGGGGATCTGGTTCGCGCCACAGTGCTGAGCTGAGGCGAATTCTGCGCGCGGCGTGAGGGTTGGGCGCGAACCCTCACGCCACTACGCGCCGGGTCCTGCCGCGCGCTCGAACCTTCACGTCGCTACGTCATCAGCACCTGATGGCGTAGTGACGTGAAGGTTGGACGTGAGGCTCACCGGAGGTTTTCCACAATCTCGACGGCGCCCTCCCGCCCGGTGGGTCCCGCACGGTGAACTGAGGGCATGCCCGCACCGCGCGTCCCCGTATCACCCGCTCTGTTGAACCGCTGGTTCACGACGACGCAGGCCACCCACCACGGCGTCACATCACGCCAACTGTGGAGTGCCAACTACCGCGCGGTGATGCCCGGTGTCTGGGAAGTACGGTCCCACGCCGGTTCATTGCCCGGAACGGGAACCCGGGACGGTCTGATGGCCCGTCTGCCGACAGTCATGTCCGTGCGCCCGGATGCTGTGGCCAGCCACGTGACCGCTGCGATCTTGTTGGGCTTCCGCCTCCCGTTCCGTCCGCGGGAGGATCAGATCATCCATCTCTCGGTGAGTTCCAGCGCCAATCCGTTGCGGGTCCGAGGGATCGCGGGCCATCTGTTCCGGGCCGGACCGGGAGAGGTCTGGACCGGGGGCGGTGTGTCTGTGACCTCACCGGAGCGCACGCTGGTGGATCTGGCTGCCATGAAGACTGCCCGCCGGCGCAATGTGTTCACGGACGATGAGCTGGTGGCAGTGGTGGACGGCATCATCAATGAACATCAGACGGGTTTCCACAAGGGGACATTGGCGCAGCGCAGCAAGCCGGCTCTGGCCGATCCGGTCCACAGGATTTCGTTGCAGATCGAAGGTGCGCACCACGACCAGCGGGGGCAGCGCGTGCGGGACATCGAACGTCGGCGGGCCACGGAGGCCGCCGGCTGGATTGAGATCCGCGTGGTGGCAGCGGACCTGGTGACGGGGTCGAACGATCCACCGGGTGCGCCGCCGCGTCTGGTGCGTTTGGTTCGCGAGGCTCGGGCCAGGGTGCTGTCTTGATTCTGGTGCCCTCCAACCCTCACTGCACTACGCCATCAGCGGCTGATGAGCGAGTGGCGTGAGGGTTGGGCGTGGGAGGATGGAGGTCATGACCGTAGAACTGACTGTTGCCTGGAACCGTGACCCAGTACAGGATCCCACCGCGCCGCTGCTGGTGATGTTCCACGGGTTCGGGGCCGATGAAAAAGACCTCATGGGCCTGGTGCCCGGACTGCCGGAGGAGTTCGTGGTGGCCTCCGTGCGCGCACCGCAGCGCGAGGGCTACGGGTACCGCTGGTACCCGCTCTACAACGACGACGCCTTCAGCGCCGAGCAGGTCACGGCAGCTCTTGAGCCGCTCATGGACTGGGTGCGTGCGCAGGCCAAGGGACGGTCATCGGTGTCCCTGCTGGGGTTCTCCCAGGGCATGTCCATTGCAACGTCGCTGGTCCGGGCCATGCCGGGGGAGTTCGAGGCCGTGATCGGGCTGTCCGGCTTCACGCTTCCCGAGGAACTGCCGTTCTTCCAGGACGCCCAGTTGGAAGCCGAGCCCTTCAAACTGTTCTGGGGCCGTGACCCGCAGGACCCCGTCTTGACCGAGCGCCTGGTGAATCTCTCCGCCGGATGGTTGCTGACCCACGCAGACACCACCAAGGTGCAGTACCAGGGGATGGGGCACAGCATCTCCCCGCAGGAGTTGCGCCACGTCAACGAGTACCTCACGCACTACGTGCTCAACGCTTGAGGGCGCGTACCGGCTGATGGAGCTGAGCCCCGACCGCAGTGGTCACACCCTTCAGGATTCCGTGCGGACCACCACGGAGATCCCGTTGAGGGTGATGACGTCGCCGTCGTGAAGCTGCCGTCCGCGGCGCTCCTCGATGTCCCCGTTGACCTTGACCAAACCGTCCTCAATCACGGTGCGGGCCTGTGCGCCGTCTTCCACCAGGGAGCCGAGTTTCAGGGCCTGGCCCAGGCGGATCGTGGAGTCACGGATGGGCAGTTCTTGAGGGGGTGCGGAATCAGCCATGCCCCCATTGTGGCTCATGGCCATTTGTGGCACTTAACCTGGCTGGGTGCACCGCCCCTCCATACCACCAGTTCGGCAGCCCGTTTCCGCCGATTTGAACTCACCACGTGGGGTGGATGTGCTGGCACAGGTGGTGGAGGTGTTGTGCGGAACGGGGATGGCCGTCCAGTCCCGCCTCAACGGTGAGTTGGGGGCGCGGACCGGGGATGCCGCCGCGGCGTCGTTGCTGAGCTTTGGTACCGGTCTGGTGATCGTGGTGCTCCTGGCGGTACTGCTGCCGGCGGGTCGGCGGGGAACCCGCAACCTGATCACAGCGGTGCGGGACCGTGAAATTCCGTGGTGGTTCCTGATCTCCGGGATGTTCGGGGCCTATCTGGTGCTGATCCAAACCTTCACCACACCGTTGGTGGGCGTGGCCGTCTTCATCTTGGGCGTGGTGGTCGGCCAAGCCATTGGTGGTTTGGCCGTGGACCGCGTCGGTTTGAGTCCCGGCGGGGTGAAAACTCTGACGGGGTGGCGGTTCGCCGGAACGGCCTTGGTGGTCCTGGCCGTGCTGCTGGCTCAAGCGCCGCGGTTCCTGCATGAGGTTGCCCCGGACGGTTCGGCACAAGCCCCATCCACGACCTCCCACCAAGCGGACCTGGCTGGTGTGGGCACGTTTGTTCTGATGGCAGTCCTGCAGGTCACGGTGGGCGTGGGGGTTGCTGTGCAGACCGCCATGAACGGGCGAATGGCCCAACAGGCTCGAACACCCATCACCTCCACACTGGTGAACTTCACGGGCGGGGCGATCCTGTTGGTGGTGGTCACTGTGGTGCACCGTGGCACCGCGGATCTGCCACCGTGGCATTTCCCCACGCAATGGTGGCTCTACATGGGCGGTGTGGTGGGACTGGTGTTCGTGGCAGCCGGTGCCGTACTGGCCAGGGTGATCGGTGTGCTGAGGACCAGTCTGTCCATGACGGCAGGCATGCTCACGGGTGCCTTGCTCCTGGATGTCCTGGTACCCACGGCCGGTGCACTCATCACCCCGCTGACCGTGGTGGGCACGGCCCTGACCTTTGTGGGCCTACTCATCGTCACTCTCCCGTGGCGTTTGCGACGTCGCATCTGAAGTCGTTCTTCCCACTGAGGCCGTCCTCCTCCGGGATGAGACTTGCAGGTGGCCTCAAGAAGGATTCGCCGGCCTGCGGCCTCCGGCAACCATGGAGTCATGCAACTGCGTCATGGTCTCCAGGGCCTCTCACACAACAGAGCCGTGAACATGGCTCTGTGCCTGGTCATAGCACTCAGTGCGTTGCTCATGGCCACTGGCGCTGTGGTCATTGAGCGAGTCTCAGGCTCCGTTGATGCCCTTTTTGAGCAGGCCAAACCGCCGCACTTCCTACAGATGCACGCCGGAGACCACAACGTCCATGCCCTTCAGGACTTTGCCCACCAGCACCCTGACATCGAGGCATGGCAGATCCACAAGATGGTGGGATACGACGGCGCCGCGGTCACTTGGCAACGTCCGGCCACGGGGCAGTCGGGCTCTCTTTCGGAGAGCCTGATGGACAACCTGTTCGTCACTCAGAACCCGGAATTCGATCTCTTGATGGGCCAGGACGGAACAGCGGTCCAACCAGGTCCCGGACAGGTTTTCATCCCTGTGGCCTATCAGAAGCAGTATGGGCTTCAGGAAGGCGACAGTCTGACAGTGGCGGGCACGGACACCCGGCTGAGTTTGACGGTTGCTGGTTCGGTCCGGGATGCGCAGATGGCCTCATCCATGTCATCGTCCACACGATTCGTGGTGTCTGATACAGATTTCCAGCGGTTGGCCGGCGCCAACGGGGGTGCGCCGGAGATCATTGTGGAGTACCGACTTTCGGACCCGTCGTTGATCCCTGAATTTCAGCGCAGCTATGAGACCCGGACCGATCTGCCGCACGACGGACAGGCGGTCACCTACCCCTGATCCGACTGTTCAACACACTCAGTGATGGTTTGGTGGCAGTGGCTCTGGTGGGTGTCAGCTCGGTTCTGATCCTCATTGCGCTGTTGAACTTGAGGTTCGTGATTCGGGGCAGCATCCAGGACGATGTCCGACAGATCGGGGCCATGAAGGCCATGGGTCTGGCTCCTGCCGACATCCGGGGCATGTACCTGGCCAAGTATCGGGTGTTGTCGTTGCTGGGTTGTGTCCTGGGTGCTGTGCTGTCCGTTCCTGCCGCCCATTGGCTGACCCGTTCAGTGGCTGAAAGTTACGCCCAGGCCGGGTTGACGGTGGTGACGGTGTTACTGCCCGTGGTGGCAGTGATCCTGGTTCACCTGGTGGTCATGACGGTGTCGCGTGTGATTTTGCGGCAGATCAACCGTGTTGAGGTTGTCACGGCCTTGATGCATGGCAGCACGCTGCCCCCACGTCAGAGGATGCGGAATCTGCGTGCTCAGCGCAGGGCTGCGCACCGCACGCGTTTGATCCACCGCGGGTGGGGCAGCACCACCATGCGGCTGGCCTGGTTGGACATCAGGACGCAACGGCGCCAATGGGCCTTGATCCCCGTGGTCTTTGCCCTGACGGTTGTGGTGATCACCGTGCCCACCAATCTGCTCACCACATTGACGGATCCACGATTTGTCACGCACATGGGCTCACCCCAAGCGGATGTGCGTGCTGACATCCAGTTCGGCAATGACCTGGACGCTGTGCAGGCCGAACTGACAGCGGCCATGGACCAGGATGCACGTCTGGGGAACGTGCGCACCTACGCCAATCTTCGCTTGGAAACCCTTGGCTCGGAGGCTGCGGGGGAGCCCGGCGCGAATCCGCAGTGGGAGACGCTGCGCGTGGAGGTGGGCGACTATTCACGCGGCACCGTGGAGTTCCTCACGGGTCAAGCCCCCGGGGACGGGCACATTGCGTTGTCCGCGTTGAACGCTGAAAAGTTGGGCGTGCAGGTTGGTGACCAGTTGCCGGTACGGCGGGACGGGGTGACCCACCAGGTGCAGGTCAGCGGCGTCTACCAGGACCTCACCAGTGGTGGTTACACAGCCGAGATGCAGGGGCAACTGAGCGCGGATGCAGACAGTTACGTCGTTCTGGCAGACCTGGCCACACCCGCCAGGACCAACGACGACGACGCCACGGCCATCGCCCAGGAGTACAACCAGCGCTTTACCGCGGCTGACGTCAGGCCTCTGGAGGGCTTCCTCCGCCAGAGTCTGTCTTACGTCACGGATGCCGTTCGCGCCACCGCGTGGCTCGCCCTGGCATTTGGCCTGTTGGTGGCCGCGTTGATCACCACCTTGTTCCTCAGACTGCGTCTGGCCCGTGATACCCAGCAGATGGGTGTACTGCGCGCGGTGGGCTTCTCCCCTCGTGAGGTGAGAAGCCAGGTGATCTTCAAGGTCCTCGTGGCAGTGACGCCGGGCGTGGTGATCGGAGCCGTTGCGGCCCATTGGGCCGGGCAACGGGTGGTCGGGGCCCTGTTGAGTCAAACCGGTCTGGGGTTCAGCCATCTGACCTTCCTGGTCCACCCCGTTCTGGTGTGGGGCGGCTATCCGGTGGCGCTGTTGACAGTGGGCGTGGGTTGCGCCGCTGTGGCAGCGCGAGCGGTGGGATTGAACCCCATGAGTGCCCAAATGAAGGAGCAGTCAAGTGTCGAGCGAGCACGCAACGCATGAGACCCAAGAAGCCGTGATCCGAGTTCGGAACGTGAGCAAAAACTTTGACAGCGCCGAGCCGCCGGTCACGGTTCTCAACAACATCAACATGGAGATCGGTGCCGGTGAGTTCGTCGCAGTGATGGGTGCATCCGGTTCCGGCAAGTCCACGTTGTTGTACGCCATCAGTGGTATGGACCGTCCCACAACGGGCACCGTCGAGCTCCTGGGCAAGGACCTGACAGAACTCGAGGAACGCAGCATGAGTGCCGTGCGGCTCCACACCGTGGGATTCGTGTTCCAGCAACCGTATTTCCTGACACATCTCAATCTTCGGGACAACGTGATGCTGCCGGCGCTGAAGGCTGCAGAAAGCAAACGGTTCGGGCGTCGTCGTCTTCCGGGCCGCACGAAAGCAGAAGTGCAAGGCCGAGTTCAGCGGCTGATGGATCGCCTGGAGATTGGGCACGTCGCTCATCACGGCGTCACGGAGGTCTCCGGTGGGCAGTTGCAACGTGCCGCCATCTGCCGTGCCCTGGCCTCTGAACCGGCAGTGATTTTTGCGGATGAACCCACCGGTGCTTTGAACTCCGCAATGTCGGAAGAGGTGATGGATGCCCTGGCCCAGGTTCACGCCACGGGCACCACGGTGGTCATGGTCACCCACGATCCCGCGTGCGCCGCCCGTGCGGACCGGGTCGTTTATCTCAGCGACGGCGAGGTCCTGGACTCCTGGGTCGCTCCAGGCCGCGCTGCTTCCCAGATCGATCGGAAACACCACCTTGCGCAGTGGTTGGCGGACCGCGGTTTCTGAACCCGGAAATCACCCTCCGCCCTGCAGGACGGACGACGACGCCGCTGAAGTCGCCCACCGTCGTCGTCGTTGGTTACCCTTGATCCGGTGCCGATTCGGCGCAATTCCCAATGCCCGGTGCGCCCGTCAGTGCCGCCGGAGTCCGCAAACTCACGCCAGGCCACAGCCAGTGGTCGCGGCAGAAAACGGAAGTGAATCACATGGCTCCCAAGTCCACGCTGGACAACGTCATCTCCCTGTGCAAGCGCCGCGGTTTTGTGTTCCAGGCGGGTGAGATCTACGGCGGTTCGCGTTCCGCATGGGACTACGGGCCTTTGGGCGCCGAGCTCAAGGAGAACATCAAGCGTGAGTGGTGGCAGACCTTTGTGCGCGGGCGTGAGGACATGGTGGGCCTGGACTCCTCCATCATTCTGCCCACCGCCGTCTGGGAGGCTTCCGGGCACGTTGCCACCTTCACCGATCCCCTGGTGGAGTGCCTCTCCTGCCACACCCGCCACCGCCAGGACCACCTGGAGGAGAACTTCCAGGACAAGAAGGGCCGGGCGCCTGAGTCCATAGCGGAGATCGCCTGCCCCAACTGCGGTACCAAGGGTGAGTGGACCGAACCCCAGCAGTTCTCCGGTCTGATGAAGACCTACCTGGGCCCGGTGGATGACGAAAAGGGCAAGCACTTCCTGCGCCCGGAAACCGCCCAGGGCATCTTTGTGAACTTCCTCAACGTGGTCACCGCATCCCGCAAGCGCCCGCCGTTCGGCATCGGCCAGGTGGGCAAGGCCTTCCGTAACGAGATCACCCCGGGCAACTTCATCTTCCGAACCCGCGAGTTCGAACAGATGGAGATCGAGTACTTCGTCCACCCGAACGATGCCCAAAAGTGGTTCGACGACTGGGTCGAGTCCTGCTGGAACTGGTTCACGGATCTGGGGATCAACCCGGATAACATGCGCCGTTTCGACGTCCCGGACGAGGAACGCGCGCACTATTCGGACGGCACCATCGACATCGAGTACAAGTTCGGTTTCCAGGGCTCCGAGTGGGGCGAGCTGATGGGTGTTGCCAACCGCACCGACTTTGACCTGGGCAATCACACGGAGCACTCGGGAACCAAGATGCAGTACTTCGACCAGGCCACGGACGAGCGGTACACGCCCTACGTGATCGAACCTTCCTTCGGCCTGACCCGCTCCATGATGGCTTTCCTGGTGGATGCCTACGTGGAGGATGAAGCCCCCAACACCAAGGGCGGCGTGGACACCCGCACCGTGCTCAAGCTGGATCCTCGTCTGGCCCCGGTCAAGGCCGCGGTGCTCCCGCTGTCCAAGAAGGACGATCTCAAGCCGGTGGCCCAGAACCTGGCCGCCGAACTGCGCCGCCGCTGGAACATCGACTACGACGACGCCGGAGCCATCGGCCGCCGCTACCGCCGCCAGGACGAGATCGGCACTCCGCTGTGCGTGACCGTGGACTTCGACACCTTGGAGGACCAGGCCGTGACCATCCGTTCCCGTGACGAGATGACCCAGGAACGGGTCTCCCTGGACAAGGTGACCGCGTACCTGTCCGACAAGTTGGGCTGCTGATCCCGGATGGCTTACACCTACCGCAGTTGGCTGGAGGGGGATGACCTCCGCCTGCTGGAAGTCCTCCCGGCACCGGAGTCGGATCCCGTGGTGGCGCTGCGGGCCCTGATGGGCCCGGACACGCAAGCACCGGCGTGGTCACGGACGATCGTCGCAGCTGATTCCGACGGTGCCGTGGACTCCGATGTGGCTGTGGACGCTGATGGTGCCGCCGGGGCTGCTGACGCCCACGACGACGCCGTGGTGGTTGGCGCCGGGGCGGTTCAACTCAATCCGCTGCACCCCACCCGCCTGTGGTCATTCGTGGAGGTCGGAAACTCCAACCGTGGCGACGGTGTGGCTCGGCAGTTGGCCACCCGCCTGCGTGCATCAGCTGCCGAAACCCATCCAGGCATGCCCCTGCGCACCAAGGTGGGCCCTGGTACCACAGGGGAGAAGTTCGCCGAGGCTCAGGGCATGTTCCCGGTGATGACTCACCGCCACGTCGTCGTTGCCCCGGGTGCCATCCCGCCGCAGCCGATCGGTGAAGGTGATTCCGCCACGGAGGCGATTGAGGACCTGGCCACAGGTTCCGTGCAGCTCACGCGGGCGGTGGGGGAGTTCTACCGTGCCGTCAACGCGTGGGATCCTCCGGCTGAGCTGACGTTGGGGCAGGTCAACAAGCAGTTCCTCTCGGATGCTTCACAGGCCTACGGTGCAATCGTGTTGCGCCGTGGTATGGACCGCGGGGCCGGCGTGCGGGGCACCATTGGGGCGTTTGCCATCAGTTACCGCTCACTGGAACTGGATGTGGAGCGCACGGAGGCTGATCCGCGGCGCCTTGCGGAGCTGGATGACCTGCCCACGGATGTTCTGATTGGGTGGGACCCCACGCTGGGGGATGAGGAAGCCGCCGTTGCGGTGGCCAAGCTCATGGGCCTGTTGGTGGCCCGTTACCCCATCCGGGTGGAGGTCACGGATGCCATGCGCCCCCTGGCCGTGGTGTGCGCGCAGCTGGTGGCCGAGGGCACTGCCAAAGTGGTGGATGAATCCGTCACCTACGCCGACCCCGCCTGAGACCCACACCCGCAATCACAACTGCCGAACGTTGGGAGTGTGGTCGATTCCAGGGCAGGACATCGACCAAACTCCCAACGTTCGTCATTAGAGGGGTGGGGGAGGGGTCAGAAGGACCAGGGGTCCACGTTGAACTCCTGGGCCGCATCCTTCCGGATGGCGTCATTGCGGGAGTCGATGCGGGTGGACATCTTGAAGGCGTCGTACACCCACCAGGCAAAGAGCACCAGCATGCACACCAGTGCCAGGCCAAAGCCCACCCAGAGCAGTGGCCCCGGGGCGGGCAGGTCCTGGGACTGTTCACCGGCTGCAACCATGGTGAAGATGAACCCGAAGTAGGCCGCCATAAATGAGCCCAATCCTATCACCACCAGGGCGATTTTGATCAGGCCGCGCCCGATCGCCCCAAGGTAGAAGTCGTGGATGGGCACCCCACCACGAACGGTGCAGCCGCCCACATGATCCATGCAGCGGTGTTGTTTTTCATTCGTGCGGAGAAACGCCATGCAGCTTGCCGTGACCGGTTGGCCAGATCCGACTGACCCTGATCCGTGGGGACAGCCGGGGCCTCATGGTTGGCTGGACCACGGTTGGAATCGGCGGGCTGGTTGGGGTGGAGGTTTGTCATGGCAGACACCTGATTCGGGAGGGGTGGGTTGTTTCAAGCCTTGTCAGAAAGAATAAGGATCAACGCCGTGTTCAGCAGCAATTTGGCGGCGAATTTTGTCATTGGTGGTTTCCAGGCGCTTGTTCATGGTCACGCCGTCGTAAATCCACCACACGGCCACGATCAGAAAGCAAAGCCCCGCCAAGATGATGCCGATGATGAAACCATCCGGAGCTGTTGAGGGTCCTGAACTGTAGTACTGGGCAGCCGAGACTGCGCTGGCAATGGCGCCGCCGATGAAGCTGACAAAGATCAACACCAGCAACCCAAGTTTGGCCAAACCCTTTCCGATGTCACCGAAGTAGAAGTCGTGAACGGGCAGTCCAACCAGGAACGGTCCACCGATCCACAGAAGCCAGGCGGCGGTGTCATTCTTGCGGCGCGCAGAGTAGCGCCAGGCCGCCTGCAGCTGGGGGGAAGCCGGCTGATGGGGCATGGCGGCATACGGGCCCGCGGAAGGACCCTGGGGCCCGGGTATGGGGCCGCCGGCAGCGGGGTGGGCGTTGTGGGGACCCTGGGGTTGAGGGTTGTAGGACATGGTGGCCTCCGTGGATCAGAAGAAGCGTCCGACGCATGATGTGCAGATGCGAACAGCTTATGTCAGAGCAATGGTCTGCAGCCGTTTGCGGCGCCACATTGCGCGGCCAATCTCACGTCGGGAGTCCCGGGCGTACCGCGAATTCCTGTGGGACCATGATCGGATGACCACAGCAGCAGTCTCAGCCACCCCCATGTCCGCGGATCCTGGGCTTCACGCGCCGTTCGGTCCGGGCACTGTGGAGACGGTGGAGGCACAGGAGGCCGTGGTCCTTGACCTGCCGCCGCTGAAGCTCAGAGGCCTGACCATTGACGTTCCCGTGGTGCTGGCGCCCATGGCGGGGGTGACCAACAAGGCCTTCCGCAGGTTGTGCCGCGAACACGGTGGCGGGTTGTACGTCACGGAGATGGTCACCGCGCGCGCATTGGTGGAGCGCAGGGAAAAGTCCCTGGCGATTGTTCATCACGATCCTGATGAAACCCCGCGTTCGGTTCAGATCTACGGTGTGGATGCGGTCAATGTGGGCAAGGCCGTGCGCATGGTGGTTGAGGAAGACATTGCAGATCACATTGATCTGAACTTCGGTTGCCCCGTGCCCAAGGTCACCAAACGCGGTGGGGGATCTGCCCTGCCCTGGAAGACCGACCTGCTCCAGGCCATCATCTCCGCTGCCGTCCGGGAAGCCGACCGGGGGAACATCCCCGTGACTGTCAAAACCCGCATGGGGATCGACGACCACCACCTCACCTACCTGGAGGCCGGCCGGATGGCCCGGGACACCGGGATAGCAGCCATCACCCTGCACGGGCGCACCCTGGAGCAGCACTATTCCGGTACCGCGGACTGGTCTGCCATTGCCCGCCTCAGGGAGGCCCTTCCTGACATGCCGGTTCTGGGCAACGGCGACATCTGGTCAGCGGAGGACGCCGTGCGCATGGTGGAACAGACCGGTGTGGACGGCGTGGTGATCGGCCGCGGATGTCAGGGCCGCCCCTGGTTGTTCGGGGATCTGCAGGCAGCGTTTGACGGTCGCAAGGACCGAGCCCGTCCCGGACTGCGTGCCGTGGCCGCCACCATCTACCGCCACGCCCAGTTGTTGGCCGAACAAAACGACGACGAACTCCAAGGGCTGCGGGAGATCCGCAAGCACGTGGCCTGGTACTTCAAGGGCTACCCCGTGGGCGGGCAGCTGCGCGCCCAGATGGCCACGGTGGAGACCTTGGACCAGTTGGAAGATCTGCTCAACCAGATGGACCTGGACCAGGCCTACCCGGGACCTGCCGTGGAGGGGCCGCGGGGACGGGGGGGCAACTCCAAGAAGGCCGCACTGCCGGACCGGTGGTTGGAGGACCGATTCATCCACGATGACCAACGCCTGGGTCTGGTGGATGCCGAACTGGACGTCTCCGGCGGCTGATCCACCAGGCACAATGGGTTTGTGACCGATCCTGCCTCCACCAGCATGAACCCAGCCACCGGGCCCGTCCCTGAACTGCCGATCGAGGGCATCGCCCAGATGTTGGCAGCCGTGGATCGCACCCAGACCCCGGCGGAGGGTTACGCACCCCGGGACATCCAGCGCTGGGTGACGGAGAACCATCACAACAAGTACCGCTCACACTTTGAGCGTGACCGCGCCCGGATCCTGCATTCCTCTGCATTACGCAGGTTGGCTGCCAAGACGCAGGTGGTGGCGCCGTCCTCGGATGACTTTGTGCGCAACCGCCTGACGCACTCCCTGGAAGTGGCCCAGATCGGCCGGGAACTTGGGCGCATGCTCGGTTGCGACCCGGATGTGGTGGACGCCGCCAGCCTCTCCCACGACCTCGGCCACCCACCGTTCGGCCACAACGGGGAGACCGAGCTGAATGCCGCCGCCGCCCACATTGGCGGCTTTGAGGGCAACGCCCAAACCCTGCGCCTGCTGGTGCGCCTGGAACCCAAGGTCTACAACGACGACGACGCCACCTCAGCCGGCCTCAATCTGACCCGAGCCACCCTGGATGCCACGTGCAAATATCCGTGGCGCACCCACGAGGCCCCGCTGAAACCGGACGGTACGCGCTCGCAGAAGTTCGGGGTCTACGAGGATGATCTGCCGGTGTTCACCTGGATGCGCCAGGGGGCACCCGAGCGCACCAAGTGTCTGGAGGCCCAGGTCATGGACCTGGCGGATGACATCTCCTACTCCGTGCACGACGTCGAGGACGCCGTGGCAGCGGGCATGCTGCGTTTGAGCCGACTGGCCGATCCGCGGCAACGCGAGCGGGTGTTCGAGAACACCCGTAATTGGTATCTGCACGGTGTGGAGGACTCTGTGCTGGATGCGGCGTTGTCCCGGCTGGAGGCGGCACCGGAATGGGTGGGGGAGATGAACGGCTCCCGGCGGGCACTGGCACACCTGAAGGACATGACCTCCCAGCTGATCGGACGGTTCGCCATGTCAGCGGTGGCAGCCACGCGGCAGGTCACAGGCCAAGGTGCCCTGACCCGGTACGCGGCCTCCCTGGTGGTGCCCAGGGAAACCGTGGAGGAGATTGCGGTCCTGAAAGGACTTGCGGTCACTTACATGATGAATGTGCGTGATTCGCAGCCAATTTATGACAATCAGCGTGAGATTCTGCGGGTCTTGGTGTCTGCTCTGATGGACTCTGACGGTCGTTTCCTGTCACCGGCGTTTGCTGGGGACTGGCACGCCGTGGGAGATGGGCCGGGAGCTGAGGACGCGCGGTTACGGATTGTGGTGGATCAAATCGCATCCTTGACGGACACCTCCGCACTGCGGTTGCACAATCGCATTGTTGGCACCAACTGGAGAATGGGAGACAAACCACTGTGGTGATTCTCAAGGGCAGGGGCTGGGTGGCCCCGCTGTGCTGGATTGCAGTGCTGCTGGATGGTTTCGACGCCGTGGTCCTGGGTGCGGTGATGCCCTCCATGATCGAGGACCCGGAATTCGCTCTGACTCCGGCCACCGGAACCGTGGTGGCCACCGTGGGCCTGGTGGGCATGATGATCGGGGCCCTGGGCATGGGTTGGGCCACGGACAGATTCGGGCGGCGCAAGCTGCTGATCGGTGCCGTGGTGCTGTTCTCCCTGTTCACCCTGGGAATGGCCTTTGTGGATTCGATCTTCCTGTTCGGCCTGTTGCGCTTCCTGGCCGGTGTGGGACTGGGCGGTTGTCTGCCCACCGGTATCTCCATGGTCACCGAATTCGCAGGCCGTAACCGCACCGGTAAATCCACCACGTTGATGATGACCGGTTACCACGTGGGTGCAGTGTTGACGGCTGCTTTGGCCATTGTGGTGGTGCAAAACGTCAATTGGAACGCCATGTTCATCATCGGGGCACTGCCTGCTTTGGTTCTGGTGCCGTTGATGTACGTGTACCTGCCGGAATCTCCGGATTACTTGCTCTCCAAGGGCCGAGTTGAGGATGCCCGCCGCGTCTGCGAGCACTACGGCTTGGATTTTGACCATCAGGAACAGGTGGAGCGGGAACTGAAGGCAGCTGCTGCCGATGGCACGGTCTACAAGGAACCCAAGGGTGCAGCCACGGTGCTCACAGGCCAGTACCGGCGCAACACCGTGCTGGTGTGGATTGCCTCCTTCATGGGCCTGTTGCTGGTCTACGGGCTGAACACCTGGCTGCCGCAGATCATGCGGGCCGCTGATTACGATCTGGGCAATGCCCTGGGCTTCCTGCTGATCCTGAACATCGGTGCCGTTGTGGGTCTGGTCATTGCCGGTCGCACGGCGGATCGGATCACTCCGCGACTGGCGGCCGTGATCTGGTTCATCGGAGCCGGTGTGCTGTTGGCGGCTTTGGCCATCAAGCTGCCGCTGCTGGGGATCTACGCCATGGTCTTCTTTACAGGTTGTTTCGTCTTCTCCGCCCAAGTTCTGGTGTACGCCTTCTGCGCCGCCAACTACCCCACCAAGGTTCGCGCCACGGCGTTGGGAATGGCCGCAGGTGTGGGACGACTTGGTGCGATCTCCGGCCCCACGTTGGGTGGTGCCATGTTGGCTGCGGGAATCGCCTATCCGTGGGGTTTCTTCGGCTTTGCCATTGCAGCGGTTCTTGGTGGCGGCGCCATGGCTGCCACAAAGACTTTGCAAACTCACGAGTAAAGTGGAGGTGTCCCCAGAGTGATGCAAAGCACCACCCATCGCTCATGCTCTTGAACAACGGATCACCATGCCGAATGTGAATCGTCGAACCCTGCTGAGGGCATCTGGTGCAGCCGGGTTCTCTGCGCTGGCCGTGGCCGCAAGCGCGCAACCGGCCCACGCAGAACCCACAGACCCCGCTGCTCCGGTCCCGGATGAGCTGTACGAAAATCTGCCAGTTGAGGAACCGGACCAGGGCCCCGGCGCACGCGCCAGCGCTGGCGTGGGCGCGGTGCTCTGGGGGTCTTCTTCGGCGGATTCGTTCCGAGCAGGTGAACCCAGCGCGGTCCGCCGGATCACCATCCATGAGGAGATGACCAGACTCGGGATTCCCACCATCCGCCATGCTTTTGGTGGTTGGCGGTCACCGGCCATCTTGGCCATCCGCAGCAAGAATCACCCCATCCGGCCCAATTACAGCTTCGCCGGGGCCAACGGGGAACTGCCAGGCTCGGGCAAGATCTTCCTGCCCACCACCAACGGGATTGTCCCGGACACGGTGACCTCCCAGTTGCCGGGCACTGTCTCCGGTCAGCCGGTGAATCTGCAGTTGGTGCGTGACCGTCTCCGTAAGGTTCAACTGACGCGCACCAGCTCCGGCGCGCCCATCACTGTGGGCAACTCTGCAGCGGGGTACTGGCGCACCGCGTGGGAGGACGCCGAACGCGGCAAAATCCACCTGCTCTGGATGGGCAAGAACAACAGCGGAGATGTCCAAAGGGTGCTCAATGACACCCGGGCGGCCTATGACGTGGAATCCGGACGCAGCATTGTGATGAGTCACTGGTTCACGTGGTGGGATCGCCTGGGAACTGCCGGCCACCCCAACATCACGGCCATCAACAATGCCTACCGGAACACGTACGGGCAGAAGTACTTTGACAGCACAGCAGCGCTGTGGGATTCCCGGTGGTGGAATGTGCCGGAAATTCGTCCGCTCAACATTGCCGGGCGCGGTGACAATGCAGAACGGCGCCGGCTGGGTCTGCCGCCGCGGCCGTTCATTGCGGATGACACTTTCCACCTGAATTCCTACGGCAACCTGGTCATCGCGCACGCGTTGAACGCCAAGATCCGTGGCCTGGGCTGGGCCTGATCGGGGGAGAACATGGCTATTTACAGAGATGTCAGCGATTCCAGTATGTTCGCCTCGGAAATCACCTGGTGCTACAACACCGGTTTGCTCAGAGGCTGGCCGGATGGCACCTTTCGGCCGTTGAGCCCCGTGGCCCGTGATGCCATGGCGGTGGTCATGCACCGTATTGCAGGGCAGCCGGAGATTCGTGGCGGTGGCCCGAACTTCAGCGATGTTGCTCCTGGGCAACAATTCGCCGCAGAGATCGGTTGGGTGCAGAGCCGAGGTCTGCTCAACGGCTGGTCGGACGGCACGTTCAGGCCCCTGGCCCCTATCGCCCGCGATGCCACCTGTGCGGTGTTCTACCGCGCTGCCGGATCACCTGGCTACACACCTCCTGCAGCATCCCCGTTCCGGGACGTGCGCCCGACCCAGCAGTTCTACACGGAAATGTGCTGGGCCCAGTCCCGGGGCATCACCACCGGTTACCGGGACGGCACCATGCGTCCCACCACCTCCATCAATCGCGACGCCGTGGCGGCCTTCCTCTACCGGTTCGACCAGGCCACCGGCTGATTCGGGTCCAAACCCATACCGTTTGCCCCCGCCACTAGAATGAACTGCTGTGGCTGGGCTGATTCGACGTGAGGACATTGACGAGGTGCGGTCGCGCACTGACATCCGCGAGATCGTCGAAGGCTATGTGACCCTCAAATCGGCAGGTATTGGCTCCTACAAGGGGCTGTGTCCGTTCCACGACGAGCGCACGCCGTCGTTCCACGTCCGCCCGCAGTACGGGACGTACCACTGTTTCGGCTGCGATGAATCCGGGGACGTGATTGCTTTCCTCATGGCGTTGGAGCACACCACGTTCACGGAAACGGTGGAGCGCCTGGCCGCCCGGATCGGTTACGAACTGCGTTACGAGCAGGGCCAAGGACCCGACCGGGAGGCGGTGGGTCGCCGCCAACGTCTCCTGGATGCGCACAAGGTGGCTGCTGAGTACTTCCAGACCCAGTTGCGCACTCGCGGTGCAGCGGAGGCACAGAAGTACCTGGGGGAGCGTGGGTTCACTCCGCAGGACGCCCAGGACTACGGGGTGGGTTACGCCCCCAAAGGCTGGGACCACCTGCTCAAACACCTGCGCACCCGCGGGTACAACGACGACGAACTCGAGGCCACCGGTATGTTCTCGGCCGGCAACCGTGGCCTCTATGACCGGTTCCGGGGCCGCCTGATCTTCCCCATCCGCGGCATCGGCGGTGAAGTGATCGGCTTTGGTGCCCGTAAGCTCTACGACGACGATCAAGGCCCCAAGTACCTCAACACCCCGGAGACACAGCTCTACAAGAAGTCCCAGGTGCTCTACGGGATCGAGAAAGCCAAGCGCCAGATCGCCAAGAAGCGTCAAGTGGTGGTGGTGGAGGGCTACACGGATGTGATGTCCATGCACCTGGCAGGGGTGCCCACGGCTGTGGCCACCTGTGGTACCGCCTTTGGTACCGAACACATCAAGATCGTTCGCCGCTTCCTCTCCGACGACGGCTCCGGTGGGGAAGTGGTCTTCACATTCGACGGCGACGCCGCCGGTCAAAAAGCAGCCCTGCGTGCGTTTGAAGAAGATCAGAAGTTCATGGCCCAGACCTTCGTGGCGGTGGAGCCCGGGGGCATGGACCCGTGTGAACTGCGCCTGGCCAAGGGGGACGCGGCTGTCCGGTCCTTGTTGAACAGCAAACAGCCGCTGTTCAAGTTCGCGATTCAAGCCACCATGAAGCGATTCGATCTGAACACGTTGGAGGGAAAGGTTCAGGCACTGCGGGCCACGGCACCCATAGTGGCCCAGATCAGGGACGTCACGTTGCGCCCGGCCTATGCACGGCAACTGGCGGGTTGGCTGGGGCTGGAGGTTCCCGACGTCGTGAATGCGGTGGAGGTGGCCGCCCGGGCGCCGCGCGGTCAGAGCCAAGCGTACGAACCTCGGTTCGAGCCACCGGTGGAGCAGCCCCAGGACGTGGCCCCGCGGTTCCAACTGCCCAACCCCCGGGATCCCATGCTGCGCGCTGAACGAGAAGCTCTGGAGATGGTGGTTCAGGTTCCGCACCTGCTGGGTGATACGGAGTGGGAACAGTTCACGGCTGTTGAATGCGCGCATCCCGCCCACACCGCCATCCATGACGCCGTGAGTGCGGTGTACTCCGGGGCCGGTGCCCATGACGTCCAGCAGGGCAGGGCCTGGGTGGAGGCACTGACAGCAGCGGTGCCTGAGCAACTGCGTGGCTACGTGGCGGGACTGTCCATGCGAGCGTTGCCGGCATCCAACGACGTTCAACTCCAGCGGTATGCGGCAGGGGTGGTCGCCCACCTGTTCGACCGCCAGATCCACCGGCGCCAAGCCGATCTCCGTGCGCAACTGGAACGGACCGACTCCCGCGCGGAACCGGAGGCCTTCCAGGCAATCAGCCGCCAGCTCATGGAGTTGGAGGTCGAACGAAGGAAGCTGCAGGCCGACTGACCCACAGCATGTGGCCGAATTGTGCGTAGCGGATCGGGCGGGTATGATCTTCTCTCGTTGCACGCACAGCGAGCACATTCCCCCGTAGCTCAGTTGGCAGAGCATTCGACTGTTAATCGAAGTGTCACTGGTTCGAGCCCAGTCGGGGGAGCCACATGGAAGAGGGGCGGGATCAACGGAAACGTTGATCCCGCCCCTCTTGGCG
>NZ_JROX01000182.1:0-7105 GCF_000800955.1 Kocuria sp. ZOR0020 | reverse complement strand
CTGCCATTGGCGCATCACGGCAAGCGGCACCACCTTGACGGCAGCGACTTCCGCCAGCCGGTTCCGCAGGCCAGCGATCTCCTCATCACGTTGCCGCAGCGGGCCGCCGGTTCCGGAACCCGTTGCCGCTTCCGCCGCCCTTTGCCGGACTTCCGCTTCTGCGGTTCCGGCGGCAATGATCGCCCGTTCCGCCCGGCGTGCCGCTGCTGCAGCTTCCGCGCGTGCTTCCGCTGCCTGCTTCCGGGCGGCGTCCCTGGAGGACCGCAGCCGGGTAATCGTTGCTGCCTTGCCAGCCAACTGCCGTTCGCGACGGCGCAGCGTGTCCAGGAGCGCCTGCTGAGCACCATGCATCAGAGCATCAGCTTCCGGCCGGCCTCGGAGCCGACGGCGTTGGGCCCGCCGCCGGCACGGTGTCGAACAGAATCGACGAGAGGGCCGGGATCCGAGTTCTAAAGGCGTACCGCAGGCAGCGCAGGACGTGGTTCGCATGCCCACCCATCGGACCAATCGCTGCGCCACGTATCTGGTGAGGGCGACACATGTCGCCGTGAGTGCACCTCGGTGCCAGAGGTGTGTGCAGTTAGTTCTTGATTTTCTTGTCAGGACGGGGGTTCTCGTTCGTGGTCCGGTGTTGATCGTGGATGGTGGGTTCGTTGGTGCTGCGATTCGGGGTCTGGTGTGGAGGGTGGTTGGTCTGCTGATGGTGTCCGTTAGGTATGACAGTGGCCCCTCCACCTGGGTTGGTGGAGGGGCCACTGTCTGTCCCTGTGGGGGTGTCCCAGAGTCCTAGTCGTTGGGGATGGTGAGGATCTGGCCAGGGAAGATCAGGTCGGGGTCATTGATGATGTCCGAGTTCGCGGCGGCCAGGGCTTGCCAGCCTCCGTCGATGTCATAGCGGATGGCAATGTCCCACAGAGTGTCGCCGGAGACCACCGTGTAGGTTCCGGGATCGTTCTCGGTCACCGTGCGTGAGAGTTCCGGGGCGGAAGCAGACGCTGCCATGGGGAACCCGGTTTCCGGAAGACCGGAACCCGGGGCGGCAAACGTCGCGGTCCAAGCGGAAGACAACGCGGCCGGAAGCGGAACCGGCGTGCGTGCCGCTTCCGTTGCCGTTGCCGGAAGCGGTGCGGAACCGGCAATGGCGGAAGAAGCCGAAGGCGCGGCCGCCGGGGCGGAGGCGGAAGGTGGCGTGCCACCGGAAAGGGCGTTGCCGGAACCTGCCGGGGTACCGGCAATCGGTGCGGACGGGGCGGACGTGCCACCGGAAGAGCTCTGCGGAACGATCGGCTGCGCGGTGGCAGGCATCGGGGCAGCGGAAGGTACCTGGGCTGCCGGTGCTGTGACCGCTGCCGGCGGTTGCGTTTGCACCGGAGCCGCGGGGGCAACCGGTGCGACCGGGACAGGCTGTTCAACGACGGGCGCCAGTGCCGGCTGCTCAACCACGGGTAAAACGGGTACCTGCTCAGCCGTGTCCGGAACCGGCACTGCCGGATCGGCCGGCGGCTCAACAACTGGCTGTGCCGGAACTGGTTCCGGTGCGGGAGCCTCAGTGGCCGGAGGGAAAGACGGGGCAGCAGGTTCGCTGGGGGCGGTGTCAACGACCGGATCCACGGCGGGTGCCGGTTCAACTGCCGGGACACCCGGGTCAATGACCCCAGGGCCTTCCAAGCCGGGGCCTGTCTCGGGCGCCGTGCCGGGGTCAATGGTCACCGGGGTGAAGTCATCTGCGAATGCTGGGGCCGCCGTGAGCGTGAGCATCGGGGTGATGGCCAGGACTGCTGCGGCGGTTCGTGTGCGGATCATGATGGGTTCCTTTCGTGATGAAACAGGGTGTGTGGAAATCAGGGGGTTTCAGGTGGTGCCGGGTCGAAGCGGGCCAGGGCACCGCGGTGATCAACGACCACGGAATCCTCACCGGTGAGACCCACCAAGGTCTCCGTAGAGGTGGGAGAGATGATCGTGGATCCGCGCGATGTGACGATCGTTTCGGTCCCGTCCTGGGCTCGGAGCAACCACCCGCCGGGCACGGCCTTGGCTGCATCGGTCGTAGACGGCAGGTCCTCCGTGCGGGTTCCGATACGGCCGGTATCCAGATCCACGGGGGTGGAGCCCACGAGCATCACGGTCTTCTCCAGGCCCAAAACGGCTCGGGTGCTGGTAGCGGTACCGGAGCCCATGGAGGTGGTGTCCACGACTTCTCCAGTGTCTGCTGCGTGTAGCGCCAGTACGGGTTCCCTGCCGGTTTCGGACCACGTCACGGCCACGAACTTCTCGCTGGCACCCAACCACCGGCTGATTTTCGCGGAGGGAGATGGACCGACCAGCCGGGTGGAGGACTTGGTCTTCCCCTCGGCGTCTGCCGTCACCAACGTCCCACCGTCCACGGAACTGGCCCAAAGCATGCCGCCATCGACCGGGGTGATAGGTGATGCATCGGTGCCGGGGGACTTCCAGGTCTCAAAGTCGTTGCCGTGCAGCAGACGAATGGCATCCGGTCGGGTGGACGTGGATTTGGGTACGGCGATGACGGTGGGCCCGGTGACCTGCAGGGCTTCCTTCTCGCTGGTGGTGTGCGTGGTCAACCCATCACCCGCGGTCCAGATCATCAAGGTGGTGCCGCCGGTCATCACCAGGCCCTCACCGGAACCGCGGGCGTCCTGAAATCCCACAGGGGCGGTGTCTGGCTTGACCGGTAGGTGCACCGTGTCACGGACCTCACCGGTTTCCGCGTCGATGATGTTCAGCACCCGGCCGGAGACCGTGCCGATCACCGAGCCCGATGGTGTCAAGGCGCTGCGCTGATCTGTGGCCCCATCAGCCGCCCAGGCGGCGTTGACCGAGAAGCCGGCTGGGGCCTCTGCAGCGGTCTGGATCCTGGGGGAACTGGTGGTATCAGGTGACTGGGCGGCTGCTGCCGCTGCGGACTCGGAAGGGTTCGTGGTCGAGTTGGCCAGAAGGATGCCGCCACCGACCAGGCCGATGAACAAAGCCGCACCCGCAGCCGAGGAGATGATCAAGGGTTTGCGGTGCTTCCGCAAAAATGCCGACAGGGCACCGGCTGTGGCCTTGGGATCCTGGGCGTCTGCCTCGTCGGCGAACAACTCCTCCAAGGAATCGAGCTCGTCCTCGTCGTCCTCGACCATGACCACTGGTCGCGGGGAGATGACCTGGACGTCGTCCAGATCAGCGCCGGTGACCGCCACGGTGAAATCGTGATTCTGCGAGGTGGCTGCGTCCTCAGCCTGCTGACGGGCGACCGAGAGAGTGGAAACCTCACGCTCTACCGGGCCAGCCTCACTGGGCACCGTCATCACCCACGGCGCGAGATGCAACGTGAACGTGCTGGCGGCCGGCGTGCGCTCGAGCTGGGTGCGCTCACCGTGCGGGGCGATCGACCAGGTACGCAAGGTCGTGGACCCATCGAGCACAGACAGGGTGACCGGCTGGCCGGTGGCCCGGGCATGCTGGGCTGTGGCCGACCAGACCTCGTTCATGCCAGCGGCGTCCAGGACGGTGCCGGCGGCCCGCAGCGAGAGCTTCTGTGGCTGCAGCTGAATCGTTCGCATGGTCACTGTGCATCCCCTCAGCCGAACCACAACGGTCTGAGAACCCAGGTAGGGATCTCAGACCGTTATCGAGGTGCTGCAGACAGCGCGTGTGTCAGCGTGTCATGACTCGCCCAGCTGCTCAGGCCAGACCATCAAGTGCGCCCACATCTGCTGCGGGGCCACCTCCGCCCGGGTCAACCACCAGGCCGCGGACTCGATGAGCAGGGCCTGTCCGACGATCTCCTCACGCCACAGAGTCGTGGAGATCTCCGATTCGCGCACCAGGTGATCCCAGGTGGCCTTGAGTTGGTAACGCCTGATCGTCTCGGCAATCGGCACCAGGGTCGCGGTAGTCACGGCGTCCCATCCGGTGCCAACCAAACGTGGCAGGTCCTGGGCACGGCCATCAATAGCGGCCAAATCATCGACGGAGTGACCGGCCTCGAACAAGGTTTCGGGCAGGACTGCGGGCCATGCCAAGACATGCGCGGTTGCCGGCCCGATGCTGATCCCAGCCCGGACCCAGAATCCTGCCTCCGTGATGGCTTGGGCATGCTCGAAGATGGTTGGGAAGGCGTGGGGGTTTTCGCGGCGCACGTCCTCCAAGATCGACTCGCGGAATTGGCTTCCCGCGACGACCTGCGTTGGCCGGCCCTGCAACGTAGAGGTGAGTTGTGAGGTGTTCACTGGGCGCTCCTTCATTCCCGTGCATCCAGTCTGACACCCCATCATCGGGGGACAAGCACAAATGCGTGCACTGTGGACAAACCCAAACGAACCGCTACGTCTTTAGCCCCTGTGGAGTCTGGTACCCCGGGCCACAGACAGGTGACCCCAGAGGCGCTACAGCTGCGGTTGTCCACCGTCACCCAGCCAGTGGCCCCCCCACCCCAGGTGACCGATCCTTCCTTGATGGTTTTACCGCCTCGGGTCGCAGTTCACCCAGCGCGAGGAGAAGCGTGGGATGACTGAAGCTGAGGCAACCAGCCATAGCAGGCACGTGTTGAAGCTCAAGGGATGCCGCAGAGAGCCCTACCCGCATTCGGGTGGGGCTCTTGTGTTGTCCGGGCTGTCGGTGACCATGGACTCATGTTGACGCGAGAGATCTGGGCCAGTGTCTTGTCCAATGAGCGGGTGGGAAAGCCCTTAGCAATACCGACTCCGGATGGTTGGGTGGAGTGCGTTCTTCACGATGTGCAAGTGATGCGCAATGGCATGACCCACATCGAGTGCGTGTGGGTTTGGGTAGTGCTCGATGGGTCCGTGGTGCGCTACCGCCTTCCTGGGGATGCCATGGTCAGGATCGAGGAGTTGCCTCCCCTATGGACTCCGGAAATGGCCCTGGGGCGTCGGGTGAGGGGCTCAGCGGCTGAGTAGCCACGCCGCGCCGGCTCACGCGGCGGATGGCAGGGTTCGGATGGCGTTGAGCAGTGTGTTGCGGTCGATGCCGACATAGATCTGTGTAGTGGCGATGTTCGCGTGGCCCAGGAGCTCTTGGACGACGCGGAGATCGCCGGTGGAGGTGTAGAGCGTCGTGGCGAACCAGTGACGCAGGTTGTGAGTGCTCCAGCCTGGCCCCAATGCGCGGGAGATCGTTTTGGCTACGTGATCGTGGTGGCAGTGGCCGGTAAATCGTCCCGGGAAGATCCAGCCCCCTCGTTCTTTGGCTGCTCGCAGTAGTGGGTCCAGATCTTCGTGGATGGGGATGAACCTGCGTTGTCCGCCTTTGCCTGTGACGAACAGCCAACCCGGCTCGATGTCGCGGGAGTGGAGGGCGGCGATTTCTGAGCGTCGGAGGCCCGCACGTGATCCCAGCAGCAGCATGAGCCTGGCTTTGGGATCCGCTTGCCGGATGGCGCGGTCCAGGACGTCGCTGGGAACGGGGCGAGACACAGCCCGTGGTGGTTTGGTGCTGATCAGCAAGTGCGAAGGGTTGTCGGCTCGGTGGCCGGCAAGGTTGGCCCAGACGAAGAACCGTTGGATGGATGTCCGGGCGGACCTGCGGGTGTTAGGTGCCCACGTTTGGGTTGCCACCCAGCTGATGATCTGCTGTCCGGTGATCTCCCACGGGCCGGTTGGGGCGACCCCCGCGGCGAGATGTCGGATCCACAACGCGCGCAAGTCCACGGTTGCCGGGCGTCGGCCGGAGGCGATCAGCCAACGGGTGAAGTCCGTGAGAGCGTCCTCCCAGGCCGGATGCGGCGTGTGAGGCGCCTGGATGGGGGTTGTGGAGGCGTCCATCCGGTCATAGTTACCCGCCAGGGCATCGGTTTCACAGTGGGCAGCTTCAACCTGTGGGTAACGGGGCCTGTGTTACGTGTGACTTGGGGGGATGTGGAGTCGCAACCGCGCGATCAGCTCAGAGGAGAGTGAGAGCGTTTGGGTCTGTTCCGTGGGCGATTTCTTGAATGACGGCGTCGTCCCAACCGTCACGGGTAAGTGCGTCGCGTAGTTCCCGGATCCGTGCTGCGCTGTGTTGGCGTGATTGGGCTTTGTACCGGGGTAGTGAGGGTGCTGGCAGGCGCCCACGTTGGGAGCGTTGGCGCATGTTCTCGGACCTGGTGCCGGCGATCAGGTGGGTGTCTGGGCCAGTGGTGGCGCGCACACAGAGTGGGACGTCGCAGAGGTGCAGGGATTGGAGTCCGTCGATGGTGGACCAGGAATGATCGAGTGCGGCCAGGGCCCAGCGGTGTGGCCGCACGGCGCGTTGTCCGTTAGGTGCGGTTTCGTCGCGGATCCAGAAGCGTCCGTAGCCGTCGTCGCCGATGGCGCCGACCCAGATCCAACAGGATGTTGGTCCTGGTCCTCGTAGGACATGCCGATCGAATCGAGCGCGTTCGGAGTCCGCGAACATGGTCATCGATCGTCCCGGTTCCGTACCACCTGGGAGTAGATGGCCACGACGGCGAGTATGAGGGTAGAGCCGAATCTGAGGTCTGATAATCCTTTGGTCGTGGGTTCAAGCCCCACTCGCCCTACCCAGATCACGGCCACGATCACCACCGCAGCTGCGGTTGCGCTGATTCCGGGATAGTCCATCAATCCCATGGCAGGACCGGCCAGTGCGCTGCCGAGTGCTCCGGCCAGGGACATGGTGGCATCGGAGAAACCTTGGGCCGGGACTCGCTGCGAGGGTGTGAGGGAATACACCAACAGGGTGGAGCCGCCAATGGTGGCTGCAGACCATCCCACGCCCAACAGAATCAGCCCCGCCGTGACCATCCCCATGTGGTGGGCGCCGAATCCCGTGAGGGCCACGGAGGCCAGCAGAGTCACGTGCCCCGCAAGGATGGTCCACTGAGCACCCACGGTGTCCACCAGCCATCCCATGACGGGGGAGAGCGCATACATCCCGGCAATGTGCAAGGAGATGGTGAAGCCGATCAACGCGATGGTGTCCGGATGGTGGGCGGCATCGCCCACCTGATGCTGCATGTGCAGCGGCGTGATGGACATGACCGCCACCATCACGCAGTGGGCTGCAACCACTGAGACCACGGCGGCCGTGGCTCGTGGCCGACGGCGCACGATCGCGGCGCCGGCAGCCCAGCCGCCAC
>NZ_JROX01000181.1:0-370 GCF_000800955.1 Kocuria sp. ZOR0020 | reverse complement strand
ATTTCAGGAACAACGGGCTCGAAATCCAGTTATAGTACCAGTGGCAGCATTGCGGATTATAAGAAACACGGGTATGAGTTAGTTACTGATGGCTATCCAGCAGATTTGACATTCGACAATGATGACAAAACTGCTCAGAACTTCACGGTTCACTTGAAGCATCAGCTGACGCCAGTGAATCCAACGGATCCACAGACACCGGGAGCGCCAATCCATCCAGATGAACCAGATGGACCAAAGTGGCCAACTCGCACCAACTATGATAAGACGGTCCATGAGACCGTCAGTTATGTTGATCAGACTGGACACGTAGTGGCCAAGCCGCACACTGATTCTGTCAACTTCACACGAACCGTCGTTGTCGATAACG
>NZ_JROX01000180.1:0-2324 GCF_000800955.1 Kocuria sp. ZOR0020 | reverse complement strand
CAACCGTGCTCTGTTCCCGTATCAGCTTTCGCTTTTCGGTTAGGTTGGCTGTTTTCTGTGTTATCTTACAGAGTAGTACCTTAAACTACTTGACTTAACACCCTATCTGTGTCAAGGGCCATCTAAAAATGTTGGTTTTGGGTCATTGAAAATGTAGGAAATGGGCCACCCAAATTGTTGGTTTTGGGCCCATCACTTTATTTACTTTTTGGGGTTTTGGTTTTCTTCTCACTATAGTCTTTCATTCTATAAGATTTTCCAGTAATAGAAATGACTTTAGAATGATGAACCAAGCGGTCCAATAAAGCATTCGTTAATTTCTTATCTTGAAGAAACTCAGACCATTGAGAAAGTGGGATATTCGTAGTAATCAACGTGGATTTCTTTTCATATCTCATATTAATCAGTTGAAAGAGAAGACTCGCTCCATCTCTTGAAAAGGGCAGATAACCCACTTCATCAATAACAAGTACATCATAATTGGCATACTGTTTTAATACTCGCTCTAAAGTTCCTTTTTGATTGGCTCTTAATAAACGGTCCACTAATTCAGTACTCATACAAAAGTAAGAGCTATAACCTTTCTCTAGGGCTTCTAAAGTGATAGAAATAGCTAAATGTGTCTTACCTACGCCACTATTGCCAATGAAGAGAAGATTCTCATGCTTATCTAAAAAACGTAAGGTATGTAAATCTAAAATCTCTGCTTTATTAATTTTCGGTTGAAACTGAAAATCAAAGTCCATCACACGCTTTTCATAAGGCAGATGGGCTTTTTTTAATCGTCTTTCCTGAAGGAGCGCTTCTCGTTCACGAAGTTCTTCACTCAAGAGTTCATGAAGGCCCTCTACTAAGGAAATATCCGCATGCTCATCTAAGAACTCTGGTAAGAGCTGACGCACACGATCGAGTTTTAAATGGTCCAATTGGTTGAGTAATTGATGATAAGTTGTCATAAGCGCTCCCTTCACAATAAATCGTAGGCTTGAAGATTCTCATCCACATAAGCCTCTAGTTCGTCTTCTTCAAGATGTTTGAAGACATCTGATTTAAGAATTTCAACGTAATCTTCACGGCGATAATTAAAGGGACGGTCGCTTAAAGGATGACGAGCAATCAAGCGTTGGTCACAATAGACTTTAAGGTCCTCTTGTTCTTTTTCACAGGTTACGGTCTGTCCAATATATTTAACCGGCACTGAATATTTACGCCCTTCAAAGATCACAAGTGCCTCTTTAGAGACTTTTCGAGTCAAAGGAACACTCAATTGACTATAAACTTTGAGAAGCTCTAAATCAAAAGCCTTGAGATTCAACGCCTCTTGGTCAAGACGTTCAGAAGGTGAGGTTCCAATCGCTTGAGAGATTTCTTTATGATTCAAATCTTCCATCAATTGTTGGACCAGTGCTTGTAATTCTTCAAGGTCTTCAAACTCATTGTTAAAGACAAGCAGGCGGTCAACAGTTCTCGCAAGCGCTTCTACTTTACCTTTGGTTTGAGGTCTGAATGGCCGACAAGCAATGGGTTTAAATCCAGCATCTTTTGCATACTGCCTGAATCGTTCATTGAAAACAACATTTGAGAATTGACTTTTAGAATGGTCCACCACTGTTTTCATATTGTCAAACCAAATTTCTTCAGGGACACCTCCGAATTTCTCAAAAGCGTGATTGAGACACTCAAAGAGTGTGGGTTGGAGACGGTCGACGGTCAATTGAAGATACTTCATCCGAGAGTAGCCAAGAATATACAGAAAGATATTAATCGTAAACACTTCACCATTGCGTGAGATCAGTTTTAAATTTTCTTTCCAGTCGACTTGAGCAGAAAGTCCAGGCGTTGTTTCAATTCGAATCGTTGCTTTATGTTTGCAGGATTCTCGAATCAATCTGGCATAGCGTTTGACGGTCGTATATGAGCCTTGATAGCCTTTTAGTTGGATGAAGTAGTAAATTGAGCGCACAGAGCAGCCAAGCTTGAGTTTATCTTCAATGATTGATTTATAGTTCTCAATAAGTGACGGTGGGACCCTTCGTTTTGAAGCTTCTTCAAGGGTCTTTTCTTTTCCGAGGTCATAATAACGTTTGACCGTCCGATAGTCACAATTATAGCGTCTGGCAATATCAGCGAAATTAGGTTTAATTCCAGTCATAAGATGTTCGGTTATACTTTCTAGGATGTCTTTTCTCATAAGGAAAAGCCTATCACAATTTTAAAGTTAACCTACATTTTCAATGGCCCGTTTCCTACATTTTAGCATGGCCCTTTACACTATCTTGGCGCACATTATGGAGGTGTGGCTTATCGGTGTGAGTAGCAATAAT
>NZ_JROX01000179.1:0-16178 GCF_000800955.1 Kocuria sp. ZOR0020 | reverse complement strand
CTTCCAACGGTCCATGAGGTCGCGGTACTTGCCGGCCGTCACGTTCCAGTCGGTGGAGCTCTGCAGGGCTTCAGCCTCCGCGATCAGCTTTTCCTTGACGCGCTTGGCCTCGGCGTTGTTCTCATCCAGCTTGGAGAAGTACGCGCGGCGGTGGCGGTCAAAGGTGGTGCGGGCGTTGCGGAAGCGCTTCCACAGGGATTCCTCGTCCTTGCGGGAGAGCCGGATTCCGGACTTCTGGTGCGCCTTCCAGGAATCGAAGAGCTCGGCCATGCGAGCAGAAGACTGCTTCCACTGGATCTTCTGCGGATCCTGTTCGGCGATCTGTTCGGCTTCCTTGACGATTGCGTCCCGCTGGGCAAAGTGTTCGGCCTTGGCGGCCTCCGTGGCGCGCTTGTGCTCGGCCTCGAGCTCTGCGATCCGCGGGCGCAGAGCTTCCAAACGGGCCTCCAGGGCCTTGACGTCACCCACGAGCTTGCGTTCGGCCAGCTGAGCCATGACGTGATCCGCGTTGCGGTTCATGTCCGAGGACGCAGTACCTGCCTCCACCCGCTGTTCCAGGACGTTGACCAACGTGCGGGCGTCCTCGAACTTCCTGACAAAGTAGGCCAGTGCCTCATCCGCCGGGACCTCAGGTACCTGTCCGCACAGCACCCGCTCACCGTCCACCAGAACGTAGACGTGGCCGTCCTCGGTGACTTCACCGAACGGGCGTGCTGCCTCGAGCTGTTCGGCCGACACACCGTCGGCCGAACCGGCGCCGGGGGCCTCCCCCTTGGCGGGGGCACCGGTGGTGTGGTCGGACGGATGGGAGGCAGCGGCGTCGGAACCCGGCGTGGCGGCTGTGGTGCCATCTGAGGAGTTGGCACCGGAATGACTCTCAGCTGAGGCGCGCTCAGGTGAAGCGCCGCCACTGGGGGCGGGGGCAGCGGGCTTGGGTACTGCGGGGGAGGGCTTGACGCCAGAGGGTTTGACGGCCGCGGGTGTGGGCACCTGGGGCTGGGTCTGGTCGTCGGATTCGAGACGTTCGGTCACCGCTGGAACTCTTTCACTCGTGCCGACCCGCGAACCCGGGGATCCGGGGGCGTTCGGCAGCTTGTCCTGGGGCCGCGGCGTAACCCGCGACACTCTACGAAAGACCATGGTAGTCATGGGCGGGCAGGGTGCCGGACTCACGACGACGGGAACACCCGTCCGGGCGGTTGCTGCCCAGCCCATAAGATGGTCTGCGTCCCATTCCCCATCACTGCCCAGGAGTAACTCAGCATGGCTCCCAAGACCTCCCTGTCCGGCTTCCCCGAATGGCTGCCCGCAGAGCGCCTGGTCGAACTGCACGTGCTGGACACCTTGCGGGAGACCTTTGAGTTGCACGGCTTCTCCTCCATTGAAACCCGCGCGGTGGAAACCGTGGATCAGCTGCTGCGCAAGGGTGAGATCGACAAAGAGGTGTACGGAATCTCCCGTCTGGCAGAGGACGAGGAAGCCGCTGCCGTGGCCAAGGAGGGCAAACTTGCCCTGCACTTTGATCTCACCGTGCCTTTTGCCCGGTACGTGGTGGACAACGCCGGGCACCTGAACTTCCCGTTCCGGCGATACCAGATCCAGAAGGTGTGGCGTGGGGAACGTCCGCAGGACGGTCGCGCGCGCGAGTTCACCCAGGCGGACATCGACGTCGTGGGTGACGGCACGTTGCCCTTCCGGTACGACGTTGAACTCGCGCTGGTCATGATCGATGCTCTCTCCAAGTTGCCGATCCCGGAGTTCAAGTTGCGGGTCAACAACCGCAAGCTGGCCGAAGGTTTTTACCGTGGCATCGGGCTCACCGACGCTCCTGCGGTGCTGCGCGAGATCGACAAGCTGGAGAAGATCGGTGCGGACAAGGTTGTTGCCAACTTGCGACAGAACGTGGGCGCCACAGCAGAGCAGGCTCATGCCGCGCTGGAGTTGGCATCGATCCGCACGGAGGACGGCACCTTTGTGGAGCAGGTCCGGGCACTGGGTGTGGCTGACGAGCTGTTGGAGGAGGGCCTGAGCGAACTGGCCGAGGTCATGGCCGAGGGCGTGCGCCGGGCACCGGGGAAGATGGTGGCCGATCTGTCCATCGCCCGCGGCCTGGACTACTACACCGGCACGGTGTACGAGACGGTGCTGGTGGGGCACGAGAAGCTGGGCTCCATCTGCTCCGGTGGCCGCTACGAATCCCTGGCCACCTCAGGCAAGCGCACGTTCCCCGGGGTGGGGTTGTCCATCGGAGTCACCCGTTTGGTCTCCCGGATCCTTGGGCAGAACCTGGCCCTGGCCTCCCGTGCGGTGCCCACGGCCGTGCTGATCTCCCTGGTGGACGAGGACTCCTGGTCCGATGCCCAGGACGTGGCCACGCAGTTGCGTGCCCGTGGCATCGCGTGCGAGGTCTCCGCCAGTGCAGCCAAGTTCGGCAAGCAGATCAAGTACGCGGACAAGCGCGGCATCCCGTTCGTCTGGTTCTCCTCGATCGACGACGATGGCGTGGTCACCCACGAGGTCAAGGACATCCGCTCGGGCGAACAGGTCCCTGCGGACCCGAGTCTCTGGATGCCGCCGGCCGAGGACCTGTCCGTGTCCGTCAGTGCCTCGCAGGCCTGAGCGCCCGATACAGAGCGCGGCCCAGGATTCCGAGTGCCAGCACCACCACCATGGTGACCACGGAGGTCCAGGGCAATGAGAACGCCAGAGCCAAGCACCCCACCAGCCCCACAATGTTGACCACACGTGGTGCCCACCAGGGGCGATCACCCAGGGTCAGGGCCGAGAGATTTGCCAGGGCGTAGTAGACCAGCACGCCAAAGGACGAGAACCCGATCACGGTGTAGACGTCCGTGAGAAGCACCAAGGCGATCACCAGTACCGCCGTCGTGAGTTCGGAGACCCACGGCACGCCGCGGCCTGAGACTGCGGTGAGGGGGCTGGGCAGGTCACGGGAACGGGCCATGGCCAGGGAGGTCCTGGAGATTCCGGCGATCAAGGCCAGCAGGGCGCCCAGTGTGCCCAGGGCGGCGGCCACGGTCACGGCGGTGGCGGTCGCGGATGTGAGCCCGTGGGAAAGGCCGAGTGCGTGCACGGCGGTGAGCATGGGGGCATCCGAATCAGCCAGTGCAGCCGGTCCCACCACAGCCAGCAGCAGGGCACCCAACACCAGGTACAGCACCAAGGTGAGGCTCAGCGCCCCCAGGATTGCCCGTGGGATCGTGCGCTGCGGAGCGCGGACTTCCTCGCCCATAGTGGCGATCCTGGCGTAGCCGGCAAAGGCGAAGAACAGCAAGGCCGCCGCGGGGAACACGCCCCAGAGGGAACCAGGTTCGGGGCTGGTGGCCTGACCGGCGCCGTTTGATGGGTTGCCCACCACCACCGCCATGGCCACGCCCAAGGACAACAGAACGGTCAGAACACAGCCCACCAGCACCTTGGTGACGGTGGCTGTCCTGGTCACGCCCAGCAGATTGATCCCGGTCAACGTCAGGATTCCCACCACGGCAAACACCGTGGCCCACAGCTGAGTGTTCTGGGCTCCCACAACGCCCGGGGCATCCAGCACCCCGGCCATATAGAGCCCGAACGTCATGGACATGGCCGCAGCCGAGGCGGTCTTGCCGGTGACAAAACTCCACCCGGCCACGAACCCGGGCCACGCTCCCAACCGCTGGTTGGCGTAGACGTACGTGCCGCCGGAACTGGGGTACCGCGCTGCCAACTGTGCAGTGGACGTGGCATTGCACCAGGCCACCACGGCGGCCAAGACCACGGCGGCCAGCAGCCACGAGCCTGCGTGGGCGGCAGCCGGGGCAAAAGCCACAAAAACACCTGCCCCCACCATGGAACCCACCCCGATCACGGTGGCATCCGTGAGACCCAGGCGGCGTTGGAGCTCGCTCGGACGGGTAGCGGGGGACTGTGAGGAAGACGGCACGATGCTCCTGGCGGATCGGCTGCTGAAGAGAACAAGCCCAAGTCTGGATCTGTAGACTCGGGCACAGAAAAAACCTACGGGTGGCCGGTGAACCCACGGTGAACGAAACCCCGGGCGCTTGACGGCGAGCCGCGGGCGTCGTCGAACTGGCGCGTGATCACTGCCCCCGAACCCTCCACGGACGTAAGGAACTCATCAGTGCTGCGCACACACAGCCTTGGCGAACTCAACGCCGAGCTCATTGGTCAAACGGTCACCCTGGCAGGTTGGGTGGGGCGTCGTCGTGACCACGGCGGAGTGGCCTTCCTGGACCTGCGTGACGCCTCCGGTGTGGCCCAGGTGGTGGTGCGCAACGAAGAAGACTTTGACCACCTGCGCAACGAGTACGTCCTGCAGGTCACAGGTTTGGTGGAACGGCGCCCCGAGGGCAACGAGAACCCCAACCTGGCCTCCGGCGAGGTGGAGATCATGGCCGAAGAGGTCAAGGTCCTGAACACCGCAGCCCCCTTGCCGTTCCAGATCGACGAGCACGTTGAGGTGGGTGAGGAAGCGCGCCTGAAGTACCGCTACCTGGACCTGCGCCGTCCCGAGCCTGCGCGCATCATGCGCCTGCGTTCCGAGGTCAACCGGGTGGCCCGGAACCTGTTGCACGACCGTGGTTACCTGGAGGTGGAAACCCCCACGCTGACCCGTTCCACCCCGGAAGGTGCCCGCGACTTCCTGGTGCCGGCTCGCCTGGCCCCGGGTTCCTGGTACGCGCTGCCGCAGTCCCCGCAGCTTTTCAAGCAGTTGCTGCAGGTGGGCGGGTTGGAGAAGTACTTCCAGATCGCCCGGTGCTACCGGGACGAGGACTTCCGCGCCGATCGTCAGCCCGAGTTCACCCAGCTGGACATCGAGGCCTCCTTCGTGGAGGAGGACGACATCGTTGAGCTCGGTGAGGCTCTGGTGCGTGAACTGTGGCAGCTGATCGACGTCCAGATCCCCACCCCCATTCCCCGGATGACCTACGCCGAGGCCATGGAGAAGTACGGTTCGGACAAGCCGGACCTGCGATTCGGCCTGGAACTGACTGATCTGACCGAGTACTTCAAGGACACCCCGTTCCGCGTGTTCCAGGCCCCGTACGTGGGTGCCGTGGTCATGCCCGGTGGTGCCTCCCAGCCGCGCCGCGCCCTGGATGCCTGGCAGGAGTGGGCCAAGCAGCGTGGCGCCAAGGGCCTGGCCCACATCCTGCTCAAGGATGACGGCGAGATCACCGGCCCGGTGGCCAAGAACATCACCGATGACGAAAAGGCCGGCCTGGCCGCTGCCACGGGTGCCAAGCCCGGGGACTGCATCTTCTTTGCCGCTGGTGAGATCAAGCCTTCCCGCGCCCTGCTGGGGGCTGCACGTGTGGAGATCGGCCACCGCACCGGTCTGATCAACGACGGCGACTGGGCATTCGTGTGGGTGGTGGACGCACCCATGTTCGAACCCGCCTCCGATGCCGTTGCCTCCGGCGACGTTGCCGTGGGATCCGGTGCCTGGACGGCCGTGCACCACGCCTTCACCTCACCCAAGCCGGAATACTTGGACACCTTTGACACCAACCCCGGCAAGGCACTGGCCTACGCCTACGACATCGTGTGCAACGGCGTGGAACTGGGCGGTGGCTCCATCCGTATCCACCAGCGCGAGATCCAGGACCGGGTGTTCAAGGTCATGGGCCTGTCCGAGGAAGAGGCCCAGGAGAAGTTCGGGTTCCTGCTGGATGCCTTCGCCTTTGGCGCCCCGCCCCACGGCGGCATCGCCCTGGGCTGGGACCGCACCGTGGCCATGCTGGCCGGAACGGAGTCCATCCGAGAGGTCATTGCCTTCCCCAAGACCGGTGGCGGCTTTGATCCCCTGACGGCAGCTCCGGCGCCCATCACCGCGCAGCAGCGCAAGGAAGCAGGAGTGGACGCCAAGCCGTCCGAACCCAAGGAGAACTGAGCTGGACGACGGCGGGCGGGCAACGTCGTCGTTGAAAGGCCGAGATCATGCGTTGCTGCACTTCCGGGCACGGAAAGTGCAGCAACGCATGACCTTGACACTGAGTGACTAGATCCACCAGTTCCACATGAGGCCGTAGAAGCCTCCGATCAACACACCCATCCAGATCCCCACCACGGTCTGCCAGTAGGTGTGATCCCCGGTGCGTAGACGGGACCAGGCCACGGCCACGGGAACCATCCAGGTGAGGAACACCAGCCACCCCCCTGCTAGGACGGGGACGGCCACGGCAAAGGTGGCGGCCATGGCGGTGTGGGCTGAGACCTTCCACGCCAAGGTGATGACCATCAGCGTGGTCACTCCCAGCAGCAGGAACATGGCGGTCAGTGTCACGGACATGGGTATGCCCAACGCCGGTCCCAGCAACAGTTGTGCTGCCAGCACGGCGACGATCAACACGCACACGCCGCCGTAAACCGGGAACCTGTGCTCGCGGCGTCTGACGTAGCGCGAATCAACCACACCGCGGCGCGACAGTGCGATCAGAACGGCCATGGGCAGTCCCAACAGCACCACGGCAGTTGCCGCCGCCCACCAGAAACCCCACCACCCGCTGTCCACGGTCCCTGCAATCAGCAGCACGGCGCTGGCCAAGATGGAGGGCGAGAGCATGGCTGCAATGGCGTGAGCCGCCCGGTTCTCACCGGGAGCGGTGGCGGCAGAGTGCTTGCCGTTGGTGCGCTGCAGTGGTGTGGTGGTCATGGAAAGATCGTAGAGGCATGGATGGTCTGACCAGCACAGTCCTTGAAGGTCTGAGCATGACGGCACGCAATGATGAAATGGGCTCATGCGAGTTCTTCTGCAACGAGCCAGTGCTGCCACCGTCACCGTGACCGACCCCGACGGCACCCAGCGGGTCACCGGCCGTCTCACCGCCCCCGGGCTGGTGGCTCTGGTGGGTGTCACCCACGACGACGACGCCTCCGTGGCTCACCTGATGGCCGACAAAACTGCAGGTCTGCGGATCCTCAGTGGAGTTGATGCCCAGGGTCGGGACCAGGCAGAGGCATCGTGCCTGGATCTGGGGGCGCCGGTGCTTGTGGTCAGCCAGTTCACGTTGTATGCAGACTGCCGGCGAGGGCGGCGCCCCTCCTGGAGCAATGCCGCACCGGGGCCGGTTTCCGAGCCCCTGGTGGAGGCCTACGTCCAGGCGCTGCAGGATCTGGGCGTGCACGTGGAGACCGGAGAATTCGGGGCGCAGATGGCCGTGTCACTGACCAACGACGGTCCCGTGACCATCCTTCTGGATTCCGAGGAACTGAAAAAACCGCGCCGCGGCTGAAGTCACCTGTGGGTCCAGCCTGGCCTGAGAGAACATGTGCTGTCTGAGGCAGCCGATAACCTGAGCCTGTGAGTAGTTCCCTTTTTGATCTCTCACCGCAGCAGGATCCCTCCGACGGCGGTGACCATGAATCCGGTGGCACTCAACCCGCCACCGGTGCTGCACGTGTGACCACGCCACGGCGGGCCACGGCCCCGTTGGCGGTGCGCATGCGCCCCCGCAGTCTGGATGAGGTGGTGGGGCAGAAGCACCTGCTCAAGCCCGGATCCCCGCTGCACGTTCTGGCAGGGGCTGACCGCGGGCCGGCCGGTCCCAGCTCCATCATGCTGTGGGGTCCACCGGGCACCGGCAAGACCACCATTGCGCACGTGATTGCACGGGGGTCCCACCGCAAGTTCGTGGAACTGTCCGCCATCACCGCCGGAGTCAAGGACGTCCGCGCGGTCATGGATCAGGCGCTCACGGATCGGGATCTGCACGGGCGGACCACCGTGTTGTTCCTCGATGAAATCCACCGATTCACCAAGGCCCAGCAGGATGCGCTGCTGCCCGGGGTGGAGAACCGATGGGTGGTTCTGGTGGCAGCCACCACGGAGAATCCGTCGTTCTCAGTGATCGCGCCGTTGCTCTCCCGTTCCCTGTTGCTCACGCTGAAGTCCTTGGAGCCGGAGGACATCGGGGAACTGGTGGATCGCGCCGTCCTCGATCCCCGGGGACTCAACGGTGAAGTGCATCTGGATCCCAAAGCGAGGGCTCACCTGCTGGAACTGTGCGGTGGCGATGCCCGTAAGGCCTTGACGGGGCTGGAGGCGGCGGCCGCAGTCGCCCTCTCCGAGCGTTCGGATGCCGCCGATGGTTCCGGGACACCGCCGGTGATCACGGTGGAGCACACCACGGAGGCCATGGACCGCGCGGTGCTGCGTTATGACCGCGACGGCGACCAGCATTACGACGTCATCTCCGCATTCATCAAGTCCATTCGCGGTTCCGATGTGGATGCCGCTCTGCACTATCTGGCACGGATGATCGAGGCCGGGGAGGATCCCAGGTTCATTGCCCGCCGCCTGATCATTTCTGCCACGGAGGACATCGGCACCGCTGATCCCACCGCTCTGCACACCGCAGTGGCGGCAGCCCAGGCGGTACAGATGATCGGCATGCCGGAAGGGCGGATCCCCTTGGCACAGGCCACCACCTTGCTGGCCACCGCGCCCAAATCCAATGCCTCGTACATGGCCATCGACCGCGCCATTGCCGATGTCCGATCCGGCAAGGCCGGGCCGGTGCCACTGCACCTGCGCGACGCCCACTACAAAGGGGCGGAAAAGCTGGGGCACGGCAAGGGCTACGTCTATGCCCATGACGCCACCAATGCGGTGGCACCCCAGCAGTACCCACCGGATGAACTGGTGGGTGTGGACTACTACCGTCCCACCGCCTACGGGCATGACCGGGAATTGGCGGCGCGGGTGGAGAAGCTGCGCCAGATCGTCCGCGGCGAACGCCCGTGACCGTGGCACAACTCAACCGGTAGCGTCACATGGTAAGTGCGCTGACCTGAAAGGACCGTCATGTCCCACCACCAGAACCGCCTTCACCGAACAGCCATGAACTCCCAGACCCGTGAGCAGGCACTCACGCAGATGGAACATGGTGAGCAGTTGGACGTCCTGGTGGTGGGTGGTGGCATCACGGGTGCCGGCATTGCCCTGGATGCAGCCACCCGCGGACTGCGCACAGCCGTGGTGGATGGTCAGGACTGGGCCGGGGCAACCTCGCGCTGGTCATCCAAACTGGTCCACGGCGGATTGCGTTACCTGCAGCAGCTGGATGTGAAGCTGGTTGCCGAAGCTCTGGGGGAGCGCGAGCGCCTGCTGTTCAACCTGGCCCCCCACCTGGTCCGGGCGGTGCCCTTCCTGTACCCGCTGAGCAAAAAATGGGAGCGGCCCTACGTGGGAACGGGCATCGGGCTGTACGACACCCTGGCGCAATGGGGCTCCAAGGTCTCCTCCCTGCCGCGCCGTGAACATCTCACGGTGGAGGAGATCAACAATGAGTTCCCGGATCTGCGCGACGACGCTTCGGTGGGTGCCTTCAAGTACTGGGACGCTCGGGTGGACGACGCCCGGTTGGTGTTGACCATCTTGCGGACCGCCGTGGGCCAAGGCGCTTTGGCTGCCAACCGCACAGAAGTGGTGGAACTGCTCACGGAAGAAGACGAGTTCCAAGACGGTCGCGTGGTGATCGGCGCCGTGTTGGAGGACAAGGAAACTGGGCGCCGGTTCCCGGTCAGGGCCAAGCACGTCATCTCCGCAACCGGTGTGTGGACCGAGCATCTTCAGGATCTGGCTGGTGCTGAAGCCGGACTGCAGGTGTTGGCCTCCAAGGGGGTTCACATTGTGGTGCCGCGGGAACGCATCAACGGTGAGGTGGGCCTGATCCTGCAGACAGAGAAGTCCGTGTTGTTCGTGATCCCGTGGGAGCATCACTGGATCATCGGGACCACGGACACCCCGTACCAGCAGAGCCCGGAAACCCCGGTGGCCTCCGGTGCGGACATCGACTACGTCTTGGATCACGCCAACCAGGTTCTGGAGGATCCGCTCACCCGCCAGGACGTGATCGGTGTGTATGCCGGGTTGCGGCCCTTGTTGCAGCCGGTGGCCAAGGACGAATCAGCGGGGTCGGAGGCGGTTTCCACCAAGGTCTCCCGTGAGCACACGGTCATGGAACCTGTGCCCGGGCTGATCTCCATTGCCGGCGGCAAGTTGACCACCTACCGCGTCATGGCAGAGGACGCCGTGGACCTTGCCCTGGGGGATTCTGCCTCGCAGCGTCCCTCCGTCACGGACCGCGTGTTGTTGCATGGTGCTGACGGTTGGGTGGGTGTGGCCGCTCGCATGGACGCCATCCACCAGGAGATTCAGGAGGTGGCCGGCGATCAGTGGACACGCCAACACACGGAGGACCTGTTGCACCGTTACGGCAGCGCCTATGACGAGGTGCTGGCCATCATGGAGGAAGATCCGGCCACAGCCCAGCCCCTGCCGCACGCTCAGCAGCACGTGCGTGCTGAGATCATTCACGCCTGCCGCTACGAATCCCCGCTGCACCTGGAAGACCTGATGGACACCCGGACCCGGTTGACCTACGCGGCACCGCGCCACGGGTTGGATGCCGCGGAGGAAATCGCACAGATCGCGGCAGCCGAACTCGGATGGACGCGGGAGAAGATGACCTACGAACTGGCCGCCTACACGGCTCGCAGTGAGGCGGAGGACCGTGCAGCCCAGACCCATGACGACGCCGCAGCAGCCACAGCCCGTGATGCTGCCGGTTCCGTGGTGAACGGTTTGGGTGGACCTGACAGGACCCGCGCTCAGGCGTGATGTACCCGTGAGATGAGCCGGGGGCGTCGTCGTCAGTCGAGCTGATGGGTGGTGGCAGCAGCAGCCGTTGGCCTGGCCGGTGTCTGGGTCTCCAGGTGGGCCAGAACCTGCGTGGCGGTGCGGTCATCAATCACCAGGTCCGTGACGGCTCCTGAGCGCAGTGCACCCAGGATGCCCCGGACCTTGTGGCGCCCGGAGGCCACGCACAGGCGGCGGGGGATTCGGGCCAGTTCGGACGGTGTGGGGCCGGAAGCGCGGCGATTCAGATCGATGTCCGCGTAGGTTCCGTCCTCACGGATGAAGACCGTGCACATGTCTCCCACCACGTTGTTCTCGTGCAAACTGCGCAAGGTCGCGGGGCTCAAATGACCTTCCGAGTACACCTGGGAGAGCACCGGGCCCTGGAAGGCACCCACGCTGAACACGGCCAGATCAGCCGCTGAACGCACGGCCAGGATGCGACGCACGGAGGACTCCTGCCAGAGCAACGTCCGCGTTTGTTCCAGGTCAAAGAAAGCCGGTGTGGGGAAGGCGTAGAGCTCCGCGTTGAAGGCGCGAGCCATGGTGGAGAGCACCGGACTGGAGGCGCCCACACCGGTGGAATGGGGGCCGGCGGCACCGTTGAGTTGCACCACCGTGACGTCCCGAACGGTGGAGGGCTGCAGGTGGGAGGCCACCTGGGAGGTGGTGGTGCCCCAGGCCACCCCCAAGGTGCTGCCGTCCGTGACCCACTCACCCACAAGGTGGGCTGCATAGCGGGAGACTGCTTCCAGTCGCTGAGCCGCGGGGGCGGTCCGTGCCGTGCCTGCCACATGGATGCGGATCCCGAACAGGTCATGCATGCGACGGCTCAGCAAGTCTGATGGGCTGCTGGGCATCCGCAGGGACACGGTCACGATGCCGCGTTCCTTGGCCAGTGCCAGCATCCGCGACACGGTTGACCTGGAGACCTGGAACCGGTCGGCAACGGCTCCCATGGTCATGCCTTGCACAAAGTAGAGCTCGGAGACTTGGTAAAGCAATGAATCGTCGTGCACGCTGAATCCTCCCGTCTGCACGTATGTGCAATTCGTTTGAGCATACGTGCACAGCCGGGGCACAGTTGGGCGCAGACCATGCGGCGCAGCTCACATCCGGACCGGCGCAGCACACTCTTAACTGTCACAGCACACACCGACTGATTGAGGCGACATCCGTGCGAACAACCGTCATGACCCCGCTCTCCCGCCAAGCAGCCTTGGATGCCATGGCGGCCACAGGGGAGGCAGGAACCGCTGAGGGCAAGGAGCTGGACATCCTGGTGATCGGAGGCGGGGTCACCGGTGCCGGGATCGCCTTGGATGCGGCCACTCGTGGGCTTCGTGTGGGCATCGTGGAGGCTCAGGACTGGGCCGGTGGCACCTCCCGGTGGTCCTCAAAACTGGTGCACGGCGGCCTGCGGTATCTGCAGCAGCTGGATTTCAAACTGGTGGCGGAGGCGCTCAGTGAGCGCGAACGCCTGCTCTACACGCTGGCCCCACATCTGGTGAAGCCCGTGCCCTTCCTGTACCCGATCACTCGCCGCTTCTGGGAGCGGCCGTACGTGACAGCGGGCATCGGCCTCTACGACACTTTGGCGCATCTGGGCTCCAAGGTGGCTTCCATGCCTTTCCACCGCCACCTCACGGACCGTGGCGTGCGCCGAGCCTTTCCCAGCATCAAACCAGGCACCATGGTGGGTGCCGTCAAGTACTGGGACGGCAAGGTGGATGATGCCCGCCTGGTCCTCACACTGGTCCGCACGGCAGTGGGTTACGGCGCACTGGCAGCCTCCCGGACCAAGGTCACCGGACTGCTCAAGAACGACGACGGTACGGTGACCGGGGCTCATGTGCGGGATCTGGAATCAAGTAGTGAGTTCACCATCCGGGCGCGCAAGGTCATCACGGCCACGGGCGTGTGGACCGAAGAGACTCAGGACCTGGCTGACACCGATGGAGGACTGAAGGTCCTGGCCTCCAAGGGCATCCACATTGTGGTGCCGCGTGAGCGCATCCAGGGGGAGGTAGGGCTGATCCTGCAAACGGAGAAGTCCGTGCTGTTCGTGATCCCGTGGGAGCACTACTGGTTGATCGGTACCACGGACACCGCCTACCACCAGGACATCTCCGCACCCGTGGCCACCGGTGCGGACATCGACTACGTGATTGAGCACGCCAATGTGGTGCTGGACGATCCACTGACCCGGGACGATGTGATTGGTACGTTTGCCGGTCTGCGGCCCTTGCTGCAACCAGGTGTCAAGGACGGCACGGAGACTGCCTCCACCAAGGTCTCGCGTGAGCACACCGTGGCGGAGGTGACGCCGGGACTGATCTCCATTGCCGGCGGCAAGTTGACCACCTACCGGGTCATGGCGGAAGACGCCGTCGACTTCGCCCTGGGGGAGCAGCGTGCCAAGGAGCTGCCGTCCGTGACGGACCGGACGTTGCTGCACGGGGCTGACGGCTACCTGCCGTTGACTCGCCAGGTGGATCGTCTGGCGGCCGAGCACGGCTGGGAGACCGCCGTGGTGGAGCACCTGCTCAACCGTTACGGTTCGGGCATCGCGGAGATCGAAGCTCTGGTGGAGGAGCAGCCGGATCTGGCACAGCCCCTGGGTGGTGCGCCCACCTATGTGCGGGCCGAGATCGTTCAGGCAGCACGCAACGAAGGTGCTTTGCACCTGGAAGACGTCTTTGAGACACGCACGCGGATGACCTACGACCAGCCTGACCACGGCCTCGCCGTCGTTGAGGAAGTGGGAGATCTGCTGGCCGCTGAGCTGGGATGGGATCCCGAGCGGCGTGCCGCTGAGGTCGATGCCTACAAGGCCCGATGCGCAGCGGAGGATGCCGCAGCAAGAACCACGGACGATCCTGCCGCCGCTGCGGCCCGTGCTGCGGTACCGTCCCTCCAAACACTGTGATCCAGGGCACACCCATTTGGATGTGGGCCACTCCGGTGAAGATGAATCCACTGCAGGTTTGAAACCGTCCGCTGAGACAAAGGAGTCACACGATGAACGCTGTGTCCGCGCTGCTGCCCATGGAGGCAGCGGCCGAAGTGGTGCCCCTGAGCACCGTGTTCTGGTCAGAGGTGCTGGGCACCGGCATGCTCACTCTGCTGGGTGTGGGCGTGGTGGCCAACCACCTGCTGGGCAAGACCAAGGGCAACGGCGGCGGCTGGCTGCTGATCAACTTCGGCTGGGGTCTGGCCGTGTTTGCCGGTGTGTACGTGGCCTGGCAGTCCGGTGCCCACCTGAACCCGGCGGTGACCGTGGGCATCTGGGCCTCCGGCGGGGAGGAGTACGCCCCCGGAGTCGCCGTGTCGCTGGCCTCCACACTGGTTTACCTGGCCGCTGAACTGCTGGGTGCCTTCCTGGGTGCGGTGCTGTGCTGGATCGCCTACAAGCAGCACTACGACGAGCAACTGGACCCCGCTGCCAAGCTGGGCACCTTTGCCACCGGCCCGGAGATCCGCTCCTACCCCTGGAACGTGGTCACAGAAGCCATTGCCACGTTCGTGTTGGTGTTCGTGATCCTCATGTTCGGCGGCACCCCCTCCGGTCTGGGCCCCATGGCCGTGGCCCTGCTGGTGGTCGGTATCGGCGCCAGCTTGGGCGGGCCCACCGGTTACGCCATCAACCCGGCCCGTGACCTGGGCCCCCGAATTGCACACGCCGTCTTGCCCATCCGCGGCAAGGGCGGAAGCGACTGGGGTTACGCCTGGGTTCCCGTTGTGGGCCCCATCCTGGGCGCCCTGATCGCCGGTGGCATCTTCCAGCTGTTCCCCGCCACCAATTTCCCGGCCTGAGCCTGGCGCCAGGCTGCTGCACAGCCCTGGCGCTGACCACACCCACAACCGACCCACCACAACGATGTGAGGAGTCCATACCATGACCACCGAATCCACACTCGAGGACACCGAAACAACCACGGAAACCAACCTGGAGAACAAGGCCGAGTCCTCCAGCAAGGCCCAGTACGTGATGGCCATTGACCAGGGCACCACCAGCTCACGGGCCATCATCTTCAACCACTCCGGTGAAATCGTGAGCACCGGCCAGTTGGAACACGAGCAGATCTTCCCCAAGGCCGGCTGGGTGGAGCACGACGCCCAAGAGATCTGGCGCAACGTCCGCAAGGTCGTGGCGGACTCCTTGGCCGTGGCCGAACTGACGGCCTCGGACATCGCCGCCGTCGGAATCACCAACCAGCGCGAAACCGCTGTGGTGTGGGACAAGACCACGGGTGAGCCCGTTTACAACGCCATCGTGTGGCAGGACACCCGGACCGCCAAGCTGGCAGAGCAGCTGGGCGGAGAGGAAGGCGCGGACAAGTACAAGGACCGCGTGGGCCTGCCCTTGGCCAGCTACTTCTCCGGCCCCAAGATCTCCTGGATCCTGGACAACGTGGACGGTGCACGCCAGAAGGCGGAGGCCGGTGACCTTCTGTTCGGCAACACCGACTCCTGGTTGGTCTGGAACATGACCGGCGGCACCAACGGCGGCGTGCACGTCACAGACGTCACCAACGCCTCCCGCACCATGCTCATGAACCTGGAGACCCTGGACTGGAACCAGGAGATCGCCCAGGACATGGGCGTTCCCCTGTCCATGCTGCCGGAGATCAAGTCCTCATCGGAGGTCTACGGTCATGGTCGCCAGACCGGGTTCCTGAAGGATGTTCCGATTGCCGGAATCCTGGGGGACCAGCAGGCCGCCATGTTCGGCCAGGCCTGCTTTGAGCCCGGTATGGGCAAGAACACCTACGGCACCGGTTCCTTCGTGCTCATGAACGTGGGCACTGAGGTGGTCCACTCCGAACACGGACTGCTCTCCACGGTCTGCTACAAGCTGGGGGACCAGGATCCGGTGTACGCCCTGGAAGGCTCCATTGCCGTGACCGGTTCGTTGATCCAGTGGCTGCGGGACAACCTGGGATTGTTCTCGGACGCCTCCCAGGTGCAAGCACTCGCGGAGAAGGTCGACGACAACGGCGGGGCCTACTTTGTCCCGGCCTTCTCTGGCCTGTTCGCCCCCTACTGGCGCGACGACGCCCGTGGTGCCCTGGTGGGTCTGACGCGGTACGTCAACAAGTCCCACATCGCCCGCGCCGCCCTGGAGGCCACGGCCTACCAGTCCCGTGAAGTCATCGAGGCCATGAACAAGGACTCGGACGTGGACATGCAGGAACTCAAGGTGGACGGGGGCATGACGGCCAACGAACTGCTCATGCAGTTCCAGGCCGATCAGCTGGACATCCCGGTGATCCGGCCCAAGGTCACGGAAACCACGGCACTTGGCGCCGCCTACGCTGCTGGCATTGCCGTTGGCTTCTGGAAGGGCACGGAGGACGTGGCCAACAACTGGGCAGAGGACAAGCGCTGGGAGCCGCAGGAAGATCCTGAGACCACAGCCAAGTTCTTCCGCAACTGGCAGAAGGCCGTGACCAAGACCTTCGACTGGGTGGACGAGGACGTCGACTGACCGACCCCCCTTCGCCGAGACCGAGGT
>NZ_JROX01000178.1:0-14197 GCF_000800955.1 Kocuria sp. ZOR0020 | reverse complement strand
CCATCTTCAGGGAGGCCTCGACGTCTACCCGGGCAACGACACGTGCAGACTCACAGAGCAGGCTCTACACCCTCATTTACGAAGAGCCGGAAAACGGTGAATGCCAGATGGTGAGGAGGGATCCGGGTGACTTAACGGGAGTTTTCAACGCATTCGAACAGATGTCACATCCCGCAATCAGACTTCCATCACAGCTTGTCAGCGGCTATATCTGGCACATGGGGTCATTTGCATCGATCATCACTCTAGCCATCAGTTCGGGCGCTTTGGTGGTCGCAGTCTTGGCGTTCTTGGAGTCGCGGAGACTGCGTCGCATCGAGGAGGCGCGGGAGGACCGAGCCTCCGTGGAACGGCGCCGCGAGCAGGCGGCACGGCTCGCCATATGGATGTCCGTGGAAACGCTGGACTCCACCTGGGAGCAAGCCAACGGCGTCATCCGTAATCACACCCAGATCATTCTTGAGGTCAAGAACACCTCGGACGCACCTGTGTACGACATCTGCATTTCAGCCACGGACGTGCAGTACTTGCAGGGAAAGCGACTGGACACACCCAAAGAACTTGAAGATCTGGTGGTCCACACGATGCCCCCGGGGCATCTGGTCTTTGGCCCGGGACAGGGCGTCCATGCATGGGACCTGGGCAAATCACCGGAAGCCCATGGGGCTCTGGTCCCAGTCACCAAATCCAAGTTGAAGCGAATCACCAAGTTCACGTTCACGGATGCTGACGGTGTCCAATGGTGCCGAGACGCGGATGGTTCGCTCAAAGAGCTGGCTTCTCGGCACGCACAAAAAGTCACCCAGTCCCCACTGGGTGATTGATCTCCCCCGAAACGCGCAAAACCCCACGGTGTAGGCGGTGATCTCGCAATCCGGTGGGGAATCGACGCTGGGGTGGGGAATCGACGTTGGGGTGGGAGGTGAACTGGGCGGTCGGCAGCAGGGCAGCCGGGATCGGGGCTCGACGGTGGGGCGGCGTTCTCAGGCGTCAGGCTGAGAACGATTCCAGGCGTTCATGCCGCCGGAGAGGTGGCGGGTGGTGCGAGTGATGCCGTGGTGGGCGTCGGAGGCTCGCAGCAGGTCCAGCGCCTCCGCGGAGCGAACACCGCCCTGGCAGTGGAGCACCACCGAGGGGGCGTCAGCCATCCGGGCGAAGGCCGCACCGGAGCGGAAATCCCCCAGCGGGATCAGCACAGCGCCGGGGATGGAGGACAACTGGTGCTCCCAGGATTCGCGGACGTCCACCAGCACAAAATCAGAACCACCGTCAGCGCGGGTCTCCAACATTTCTTGTAATTCCAAAATTTCCACGGTGTCCAGCACCTGGGAGGTGGCACTCACGGCAGCACCTCCGTCAGCCATGTGCACGCGCTCAGCCACACGGGGAGCCCCGGCCCGGTCGGGAACTGCTGAAACATCGGCGGCAACAACATCAGCTAGAACTGCGCATGCAGAATCAGCAGGGGAAGCCCCGTAGCCATCACGGTCAACCTGCCCGAACGGGTGCATCTGGGTCACGGGAGTCTGCGAGCGCACCAGCGGGATGGTGGCCCACGTACCGTCCAATCCGTCGTAGGTGCTGACCCGCCCCACCAGTGGAGATCCCACACCCATGATGACCTTCATGGCCTCCAGTGCCATGGCGGAGCCGATCACCCCGGGCAGCGCCCCCAGCACACCGGCCTCCGCGCAGCTCGGCACGGAACCGGGAGCCGGTGGCACCGGGTGCAGGTCCCGGTACGTGGGGCCGTGTGGCGCCCAGAACACGGCCAGCTGACCGTCAAAACGCAGGATGGATCCCCAGACGTGCGGCACACCCGCCAATGAACAAGCGTCCGAGAGCACGTAGCGGGTCTCAAAGGTGTCGGAGCCGTCCAGGACAAGGTCGTATCCGGAGACCAGCTCCACCGCGTTGGCTCCCGTCAACCGTTCCCGGTGTTCCACCACGGTCACATCCGGGTTCAGATCGGCCACACGGGCTGCTGCCGAACCAGCCTTGGACACACCCACGGTGGCTTCACCGTGCAGCACTTGGCGTTGAAGGTTGGAGATCTCCACGGCGTCGTCGTCCACGATTCCCAAGGTGCCCACGCCCGCGGCGGCCAGGTAGAGGATGGCCGGGGACCCCAGTCCACCGGCACCCAGGCACAGCACGCGCGCCGCACGCAGCCTGCGCTGCCCAACCTCCCCGATGGTGGGAACCGATAGGTTGCGGGCGTAGCGCTGAATCTCCGGCAGGCTCAGGGCGGGCCCCGGTTCAACCAAGGGTGGGAGGTTCACAGGTTCACCCATTCGTGGGTGCCGTCCTCCAAGTGCTGTTCCTTCCAAATGGGTACACGTTCCTTGATCCGGTCCACCAGGGCGTCACACACCTGGAATGCGATCTTGCGGTGAGAAGCGGCAACGGCCACTTCCATGGCGGAATCTCCCACGCCCAGACGCCCGATGCGGTGTTCAGCCACCACCCGCACTCCGGGGAACTCCTGCGAGACTTCCTCACACACGCGCTGCAACACGGTGGATGCCGTGGGGTGGGCGGTGTAGTCGAGCTCGGTCACGGATCGTCCGGCGTCGTGATTGCGGATCAGACCGCTGAAGCCCACCACGGCACCTGTGGTCTCCGATGCAGCAGTGGCCTGGACCGTAGCCGCATCCAAGGGCTCCTCCGTCACCCGCGCGGAGACCACCACGGAGTTCGCTCTGTCCACCGGATGATCCCCCTGAACCCCGCTGGGCTGGAAGCCGGCAACCGGGGTGGCCACCGATTCATCTGCGGCAGGGGAGCGGTGGCCCGCGTCCCGGTGCCCGTTGAGCTGCTGGAACACGTGGTCCAGAAGCGGCAACACCACACTCATGCCGTCCTGGACCCCACCGCCGGACCCGGGCAGGTTGACCACCAGCGTGCGCCCGGCAACCCCCACCTCACCGCGCGACAAACCTGCGGTGCGAAGATGCTCCAACCCGGCAGCCCAAATGGCGTGCATGACACCCGGCAATTGCCGGTCCAGGAACTCACGGGTCAGCTCAGGGGTGAGGTCATCCGGCATCAGACCGGTCCCACCGGAGGTGACCAACAGATCAGGGCGCTGGCCAACAGGCAGATCCCGCAGGAAGTGTTGCATCTGGGCCCGCAGAGGCTCCCCGTCGGCCACCACAATCGGGTCAACACACTCATGACCCGCCTCCCGGATCATGGACACCGCTGTGGGCCCGGACTTGTCCGGGTACCTCCCCGCTGCGGCCCGGGTGGAGGCCACCAGGACCACAGCCCGGTAGGTGCCTGAGACCTCCGCGTGCCGCCGGGACGAGTGGTCGGCATCCACCGCAGGTGTTCCCATGATCGTGTTCTGGTCGAATGGTTGGTCGCTCATGCGTCCTCCCGCTGCCAGCCCCCGGACTTTCCACCGGACTTGGCCAGCACTTTGGTTTCTGCGATCACCGCGAACTTGTCCACGGCCTTGATCATGTCGAACAGCGTCAGCGCAGCCACGCTCACGGCCGTCAGGGCCTCCATCTCCACACCGGTCACACCGCGGGTCTTGACGGTGGCTGAAATTTCTACGCCCACCGCCAGGCGCCGGAAGTCCACGGTCACCTTGCTGATGGGCAGCGGGTGGCACAGCGGCACCAGCTCTGGGGTCTTCTTGGCGGCCATGATCCCGGCCACCCGCGCCACGGTCAGTGCATCCCCCTTGGGCAGGTCAGCGGCAAAGATCATCTCCACCACGTCCTCCCGGGTCACGACGACGGCGACCGCCGTTGCCTCCCGCGTGGTTTCCTGCTTGGCGGAGACATCCACCATGTGGGCGGAACCATCCGCCCGGACGTGGGTCAGACCCTGCGATTCGTGCGGCTTTGGATCGGAACGATGGGGCGGGGTGCTGTGAGGGGACACGTCATCTCCGTACGGCGTCGGGGTGAATGCGGTGGGAACGGAAAAGTGGTGGGTGGGTACTCGAACCCGAGCACCCGCCCACCACCCTAAGTCGAGGGCATGACCCCCAAGATCACGCAGCAGCGGTGCGCTCGTCCACGCGGCCACCGTTGCGCAGGATGAAGCACGTGATCAGGCCCAGCACGCAGAACAAGGCCAACAGCATGAGCCCAACGAAGTAGGAGTTCTGCGCCTCGTTGTACGTGGCACCCATGACCAGCGGCGGGAAGTAACCGCCCAAGCCACCGGCGGCGGCGATGATGCCGGAGACGGTGCCCACGGTACGGGCCTCGGAGGCGCGGGCTACCCAGGCGAACACGCCACCGGTGCCCAGCCCCAGGAACAACGCCATCAGGATGAAGATCGGGCCGTAGACGTGTTCGGCATCCGGCTGGAAGGCCACCACCACGGCCAGTGCGGCTGCACCCACGTAGGAAGCGATGGAAACCAACTTGGGCCCCACCTTGTCGGCCAAGGTGCCACCAATGGGACGGGCCACCACGGCGGCTGCCGCGAAACCGGCGGTGCGGGTTCCGGCGCCGGTGGCGTCAAAGTCGTAGACGTTGCCCAGGTAGGTGGGTAGGTAGTTGGAGAAGGCCACGAACGCACCGAAAACAATCGCGTACATGAAGCACAGCAGCCAGGTTTCCTTCAGGCCAAAGGCCACCTTCAGCTTGGGCAGCATGGGCGTGGGTTCCACGCCGCGACGCGTGGGGGATTCACGCAGGAACAACCAGCAGATCACGGCCATCACAGCCACCAAGGCGGCAATCAGGATGTGCGCGCCCATGTAGCCCAGACCTGCCACCAGGCGCGGGGTGAAGAACGCGGACACGGCAGTGCCCACCATGCCGGCCCCGAACACACCGGTGGCAAAGCCCTTGCGGTGGGATTCATACCAGGCGGAGCAGAACGGGATGCCTATGGCAAACACCGTGCCGGCAATGCCCAGGAAGAAGGCCACGAACACCAACATGCCAAAGTTGTTCATCTGACCCACCATGGCGGTGAGCAACACCAGGGGTGCGGTGATGCCCAGAATCACCGTGAACATCAGGCGCCCGCCGTAGCGGTCCGTCATGGCGCCCACGGGCACGCGGGCAACAGCACCCACCAGGATGGGCATGGCCACCAGGATGGAGGTCTGGCCGGCGCCCAAGTCCATGTTGGCCGCATAGGTTTTGGCCAAGGGGCCAATGATGGTCCAGGCCCAGAAACCCATGGTGGAGGCCAGGGTGGCCAGCAAGAGGTTGCGGGTCTGGCCCGCTTTCATCTCCTGAGCCAGAGTGTTCTCCGGCGCGGCGGAAGACATTGCTGTGGTTCTCCTCAGTACATGAATCCGAGCAGGTCATGCCCAGAACGTGGTGCCCAAACGGTGGTTCAGGCGGTGAAGGGGGTGATGAGGCTGGGTGCTCAGCGTCTGCCGGAGCCGGTTTTCTCCCGGCGGGTGGAACCGGATCCACTGCGGCGGTAGCCGGAGTTGTGCCGGTCCTGGGTTCCCACCGGATCCCAACCGCGGCGGGTGGGAACGGAACCGGAGCGGGTCACCCGATCCCGCGAGCGGTACACGATGTAGGGCCGGAACAGGTAGTGCAGCGGTGCCGTGAAGGCGTGCACCAGGCGCGTGAACGGCCAGGCCATGAACAGCACGAAGGCAAAGAGCACGTGCACTTTGAAGGACAGCCCGGCCTCTGACATGGCGGCCACATCCGGTTGCAGGATCCAGATGGACCGGAACCACGGGGAAACGGTGTCCCGGTAACTGGTTTCACTGGTGTCCCACAGGGACAGGATGGTGGTGGCAAGCCCCGCCGTCAGGGTGACCACCAGCAGGATGTACATCAGTTTGTCATTGGCGGTGGTGGCCATGAACACAGGGCCGGTCTTGCGGCGTCGGTAGATCAACAGGGCCATGCCCACAAAGGTGCCAACGCCTGCAAAGATGCCGATGGTCAGAGCCAACATGTGGTACATGTGCTCGGTCACGCCCACGGCATCAGTCCAGGACTTGGGGATCACCAGGCCCACAATGTGCCCCACCAGCACCGCAAGGATGCCGAAGTGGAACAACGGGGAAGCGATCCTCAACAGCCGGGATTCATACAGCTGGGAGGAGCGGGTGGTCCACCCGAACTGGTCGTACTTGTAGCGCCAGATGGTGCCACCGATCACCACCAGCAGCACCACGTAGGGCAGTACACCCCACAGCAGGATGTCGACGACGGAACTCATGCGGATCCCCTAGCGCTCGTGAGGTTGGATGGGCTTGTCAAGCTGGCTGCCTCCAGTCCCGCGGACTGGTCACCGTCCACCACGGGCAGCAGACGCGGGTCAAAGGGTTGCAGCCCCACGGTTTCGGTGGGTGGGCCGTAACCGGCCATCCTCATCACGGCGTCACGGTCCTCCGGGGAGGGGCCGGGCAATGTGGAGCAGACCAGTTCCAGGGCACCCAGTTGTGGCAGGGAGTCGTCCTTCAGCGCCAAGCGCAGCAACTCCAGGGAGGGCCGGTAACGCTGCAGAAGCTGCGCACCGTCCTCCGGGTTCACCAGTGCTGCGAACTCCAGCACCACGGGCAGGTGGTCCGGCAGTTCGGAGTCATCCAGCTCCCGGCCGTTCTCCCGGTACATCTGTTTGAAGGCCAGCAGGGCCTCCCCACGACGCCGGGTGTCACCGTCCGTCCAGTAGGTCAGGTGCAGTGGGTGGCGCCGGGAGAGGTCGAACTCCTGGACGTAGTCACCCTGGACATCGGCCAGCGGCCGGTCCATCAACCACTTCATCAGGGGTTCGACGGCGGCCACGTCCGCACCAACTTCTGCAAGAGCTTCCCGGATGGCGGGCAGACGTTCGATCAGCTCACGGTCCGGATACCCCAGCAGCATGGCGGCGGCCTGCCGGATCACGGCGGAACGGGCAGGGTCGCGATCCTCCCAGGGCTCGGATTCCACCGTGCCCTTCTTGGCCAAACCGAAGAGTCGGGCAAGCCGGCTCATCGGCTGCCACCTGCATCACCGCGTGCTGCACCGTCACCCTGGCCGGCCGGGAACAGGCCATCCGGATTGCCCTGGCCGTCCCAGTTGAGCAGGTTGACGCGCCCGGACAACTCCGAGTTCCCTGTGGGGTCCTCGGAGGTCTGGCGGGCCCGCAGGGCGTTGAAGTTCTCGATCGCCACTGGTGTGGGACGCCCGGATGCCTCCCCCAGACCACCCATCTGGCCCATGCCCGGGCCGCCGTCCACATCCAGGGAGCAGCCCATTTCCTCCAGGCCGTGAGCTTCCTCCAGGTGGGCGGTGGGGATCACGTAGCGTTCGTCGTACTTGGCGATCGCCATCAGCCGGTACATCTTCTGGATCTGGCTGCCGGTCATGCCCACGGCTTCCGCAATGGACTCGTCCGGATCCTGTCCCAGGGTCAGATCCCGCATGTAGGAGCGCATGGCCGCGAGTTTGCGCAACACGTTGGTGACCACATCCGTGTCACCGGCGGTGAACAGCTCCGCGAGGTACTCCACGGGGATCCGCAGTGAATCAATGGCGCCGAACAGAACGTCCGCATCCTCGCCGTCGTGACCCTGACCGCGCAGCAGATCCACGATCGGTGACAGCGGCGGGACGTACCAGACCATGGGCATGGTGCGGTATTCGGGGTGCAGCGGCAGGGCCACCTTCAATTCCTTGGCCAAGGTGTAGACCGGGGACTTCTTGGCAGCCTCCAGCCAGTCCTCCGGGATGCCCTCGGCACGTGCTGCCCGCTGGACCTCGGGATCATTGGGGTCCAGGAGGATGTCCAACTGGGCCTCGTACAGATCCTTCTCATCCGGGGTGGCAGCAGCCTCGGTGACGCGGTCGGCGTCGTAGAGGAAGATGCCGATGTAACGCATGCGGCCCACGCAGGTTTCCGCGCACACCGTGGGGATGCCCACCTCCACACGCGGGTAGCAGAAGGTGCACTTCTCGGCCTTGCCTGACTTGTGGTTGTAGTAGATCTTCTTGTACGGGCAGCCCGTGATGCACTGACGCCAACCGCGGCAACGGTCCTGGTCCACCAGAACAATGCCGTCCTCGGAGCGCTTGTAGATGGCACCGGAGGGGCAGGAAGCCATGCAGGACGGGTTCAAGCAGTGCTCACAGATGCGCGGCAGGTAGAACATGAACGTCTTTTCGAATTCAAGACGAATCTGTTCTTCCGACTGCTCACGGATCTTCTGCAGGACCGGGTCCTGCTCGTCCGTGTTGGCGGTGCCGCCCAAGGAGTCATCCCAGTTGGCGGACCACTCCACCTTGGTGTCCTTGCCCGTGATCAGGGACTTGGGCCGGGCCACCGGGAAGTCGTCGGTCGCCGGGGAGGCCACCAGGTTCTCGTAGTCGTAGGTCCAGGGCTCGTAGTAGTCATCGAGCTCCGGCTGCACCGGGGAGGCGAAGATGCCGAACAGCTTCTGCAGGCGGTTGCCCGACTTCAGCTGCAGGTTGCCGCGGCGGTTGAGCGTCCAGCCACCGCGCCACTTCTCCTGGTCCTCGTAACGGCGCGGGTAACCCTGCCCGGGGCGGGTTTCCACGTTGTTGAACCACACGTACTCCGTACCGGCACGGTTGGTCCACGCTTGTTTGCATGTGACCGAACAGGTGTGGCACCCGATGCACTTGTCGAGTGTCATCACCATGGCGGTCTGGGCCATGACTCGCATCAGTACTGAACCTCCTGGGAGCGCTTACGGACCACGGAGATGATGTCGCGCTGGTTGCCCGTGGGACCGTGATAGTTGAACGCCCACGACTGTTGGGCGTAGCCGCCGATCATGTGGGTTGGTTTGAGCAGGATTCGGGTCACCGAGTTGTGAATGCCGCCGCGGCGACCTGTGGCCTCCGACTTGGGAACATCGATGGTGCGTTCCTGCGCATGGTGTACGTAGACCACACCGGCGGGCATGCGGTGGGAGACGATGGCTCGTCCCACGAACACACCGTTGGTGTTCACGCACTCCACCCAGTCGTTGTCCTTGGCCTCGATCAGCTCGGCGTCCTGCGGGGACATCCAGACGCTGGTGCCACCGCGGGAGAGGGAGAGCATGAACAGGTTGTCCTGGTACTCCGAGTGGATGGACCACTTGTTGTGCGGGGTCAGGTAACGCACGGAGATGGACAGATCCCCACGTTCCCCGAGCCTGGGCTCACCAAAGAGCGCACTCATGTTCAATGGCGGACGGTAGGTGGGCAACATCTCGCCCATGTCCTTCATCCAGTCGTGATCCAGGAAGAAGTGCATGCGCCCGGTCAGCGTGTGGAACGGCTTGAGACGTTCGATGTTGACCGTGAACGGTGCGTAGCGCCGCCCACCGGTTTCCGATCCGGACCACTCCGGTGAGGTGATCACCGGCACGGGGGCTGCCTGGGTGTCCTTGAAGGTGATGCGTTTCTCCTCCGAGCCCAAGGCGAGGTCGTGCAGCTGCTTGCCCACCCGCTTTTCCAGCGTCTTGAAGCCTTGTACGGCCAGCTCACCGTTGGTGGTGCCGGACAGCGTCAGGATGGCTTCTGCCATGCGGGAATCGGAGTCAATGGCCGGACGCCCTGCCGCCACACCGGAGTCGAACACACCGTGCTGACGGGCCAGCCGGTTGGTTTCGTGGGTGACGTCAAAGGTGATGTTCTTGGTGGTCAACCCCAGCTTGTCCGCCAGCGGACCGACCGACACGAACTTCTCACCGATCGCGGTGTAGTCGCGCTCCACCACCTTGAAAGCCGGCATGTTCCTGCCGGGGATCGCGGGCAGATCCGTGTTCTTCCAGTCCGGGGCGTGACCGCCGGGCTGTCCGATCTCACCGGGGGTGTCGTGGGTCAGGGCCGTGGCCACCACGTCCTTGACGGTGTCCAGGCGCCCCGCGGACAGGCGCGAAACCTCGTCCGAGAGCAACCGGAACATCTCCCAGTCGGTCTTGGCCTCCCACGGCGGGTTGATGGCCGGGGTGAAGGCGTGCACGTAGGGGTGCATGTCCGTGGAGGACAGATCGTGCTTCTCGTACCAGGTGGCAGCCGGGAACACGACGTCGGAGAGCAGCGTGGAAGAGGTCATGCGGAAGTCCGCGGAGACCAACAGGTCCAACTTTCCTTCCGGCGCCTGCTCATGCCACGCCACATCCTTGGGCTTTGCGTGCACGTGGTCCTCGCCCAGCACGTTGTGATGGGTTCCCAGCAGGTGCTTGAGGAAGTACTCCTCACCCTTGGCGGAGGAACCCAGCAGGTTGGAGCGCCACAGCACCAGGGTGCGCGGCCAGTTGCGGGCGTCGTCGGGGTCTTCGACGGCGAACCTCAGGTTGCCTGCCTTCAGTTGCGCTGCGATCCACGTGCCTTCGTCCTCGGCCTCCCCGGCTTCCACGGCGGCAGCAGCCTGCTGCGCCACCTCAATGGGGTTCTCGAAGAACTGCGGGTAGAACGGCATCCAGCCCAGTCGAGTCGCCTTGGAGACGACGTCGGCGGTGTGCATGCCGTCCAGGTGACCTTCGGCCAGCGGGGACTGCAACGACGCCGAGGAATGGCCGTCCTGGCGGAATTGGTCCGTGTGCATGTACCAGAACGCGGTGCCGATCATGAACCGCGGCGGACGGGACCAGTCACCGGCCGATGCCATGGTGGCCCAGCCCGTGATGGGACGAGCTTTCTCCTGGCCCACGTAGTGCGCCCAGCCGCCGCCGTTGCGGCCCTGGCAGCCGCACAGCATGAGCAGCGCCAGGATGGCCCGGTAGGTGGCGTCCCCGTGGTACCACTGGCAGATGCCGGCACCCAGGATGATCATGGACCGACCACCCGACTTCACCGCGTTGGTGGCGAACTCGCGGGCAATGCGAATCACGGCCTCCGCCGGAACGGAGGTCACGGCCTCCTGCCAGGCGGGGGTGTAGGCGGTGTTGACGTCGTCGTAACCCGTGGCCCAGTCGCCGGGCAGGCCGTCACGGCCCACGCCGTACTGGGCGAGCATCAGGTCCAGGACCGTGGTCACGGTCTTGCCCGCCACCTGCGTGACCGGCACACCGCGGTTGATCACGGAACCGGTGCCGTCGTCGTCAACGAAGGCGGGGAGGGCAACTAGGGAGGTGGCGCCGTCGTAGTCGGCGGTGTCAGAGATGGACAGCGACGGCTTGCGACCCTGCAGGTCCAGGTTCCATCGGCCCTCGTCCTCCTGGTTGTACCGGAAGCCCATGGAGCCCTGTGGGATGAACTCCTCACCGGTGTTGCGGTCCAACAGGATGGTCTTGAACTGGGCATCGGCCTGATCCTCAGCGCCCAGATCCGCGGCGGTCAGGAACTTGCCCGGGACCACGGTGCCACCTGCGCGGGTGTCCAGTGTGATCAGGAACGGCAGGTCCGTGAACTGCTGAACGTAGTCCTCAAAGAACTCGGTGCGCTGATCCACAAAGTGTTCCTTGAGGATCACGTGCCCCATGGACATGGCCAGGGCGGCATCCGAACCGGCCTGGGCGGGCAGCCATTCATCCGCGAACTTGGTGTTGTCCGCGTAGTCCGGAGAAACGGAGACCACCTTGGTGCCGCGGTAACGGACCTCAGCCACCCAGTGGGCGTCCGGGGTACGCGTGACGGGGATGTTGGAACCCCACATCATCAGGTAGGTGGCATCCCACCAGTCACCGGACTCGGGGACGTCGGTCTGGTCGCCGAAGACCTGCGGCGACGCCACGGGAAGGTCGGCGTACCAGTCATAGAAGCTGTTCATCACACCGCCGATGAGGTTGATGAACCGGGCTCCGGCGGCGTGGGACACCATGGACATGGCGGGGATCGGCGAGAAGCCGATGCAGCGGTCCGGCCCGTGCTTGGCGATCGTGTGCACGTGGGCGGCGGCCGTCATCTCCACGGCTTCCTGCCAGGAAGCACGCACCAGCCCACCCTTGCCGCGAGCCTGCTGGAAGGTGCGGCGCTTTTCGTCGTCGTTGACGATCGAGGCCCAGGCTTCCACGGGGTCGCCGCCGACGGCGCGCTTGGCCTCGCGGTACATGTCCAGGAGCACGCCGCGGACGTAGGGATAACGAACGCGGGTGGGTGAGTACGTGTACCAGGAAAAGGCCGCACCGCGGGGGCAGCCGCGGGGCTCGTACTCGGGGCGGTCGGGGCCCACGGACGGGTAGTCCGTCTCCTGCGCCTCCCAGGTGATGATGCCGTCCTTGACGTAGACCTTCCACGAGCAGGAACCCGTGCAGTTCACGCCGTGGGTGGAGCGGACCACCTTGTCGTGGCTCCACCGGCTGCGGTAGAAGGAATCCCCGGAACGGCCACCTTCACGGAAAACCGCGCGGCCATCCTCCGTTTCATCCCAGCGGGAAAAGAATTTCCCAACCTTGAGCAAGGCATTCGATGCAGGTCCATCAAGGCGGGCGGGCTCCCGCGTCTCCCCTGGCGGCGTGGAAGTACTCATGCTCCTCAAGTTAGCCAGTCAGCCGTTTGGGGTAGGTACGCGTTCAGGCGGTTGCCAGCAATTGCCGGACCAACTCAAATTACGACTTGACCTGCGTCAAGGAACTTAGTGAGCGGTTTGTGATTCGTTCAATTCGACAATTTCTCCATGCCCTATTTCGGCATTAGTTCATGCCGCTGCAACGTTTTATTTGCGGGTGGTGCGCCATCCGCCGTCGGACTCTGATGCACCACTCTGCGCCGTCCGGGAGTGGCCGTCAGGTGCGCTGAAATCGTCTGCTGACCGACCCTCTGCTGCTTCCTCGACGTCACCCTGATCCCGTTCCGCGCGCTGCTGCTTGGCGGACGGCGTTGAGATCACGGCCACCACCGCGCTGATCACCAGCAGCGCGAATGCTGCGTAGTACACCCAGATGGAGGGGTAGAACCAGAACAGGGTCATCCCCCACCCCACGGCCGTCAGCACAAGCACCAGCACGGCAAGAATCAGCACAGCGAGCTTGACCGTGGAGTACGCATGGGAGCGCCCCCGCATGCCGTAGAAGATGCTCACACCGGCCAGGAAGATGGGAAAGAACATCTCCCCCACCACCACAATCGGGTCCTGGTGGTAGACGTAACGCCCCAACGCCTGGACCACCGCAGCAGCGGCAAGCAACACGGGTGCGATGGCGTACTTCATGGGGTGGTCTCCTGAACACGAGCGTGGTGATTCAGCGGCCGAGTCTATGCCCAAGCCCCCAAAGCCCCCGAAACGCAACCCGGCACCCACCTGCGGACCAGGTGGGTGCCGGGCGCCCGGTGAACACCGGATCCACGACGTCAGGCGGTCAACCAGCTGACCACACTGAGGAGAACGTAGAAGACCGGTAGCACGGATGCCACGTAGATCGCCATCGTCCGCCCACCGGAGGTCTTTGCATCTCGAGCCCCACCTGCCTGATCGCCGCTGGACGGAGGGGAGGTGACCAGGTCTTGCGATGAGCTCAAGTTGCGGTAGGACACCCAGCCGAGCACCACGGTGACCACAAACAACCCAACGGTGACCAGAGCTGCCGGGGCGGTGATCAGTGCTGGCAGATCCAATTCACCAGCCAGTACCGCCCCCAGAGCCAACGCCATGAAGCTGGCAAAGTACGGGAGTCCGGTGAGCAATGGCCGCTGAAGAAGGAAACGCAGAGCCACAGGCAAGAGCACCAACACGGCCGCAGCCAGTGCCAGGCACAGCACCTGCACCGCGTTGTAGGCCACCGATTCACCAGCTGCCCACGCACCAGCAGCCCGGGTACCCACCAGCAGAGCCAGAACCTGACCCACGCTCAAGGCTGCAGTCGCCCAGAGACCACCTGCAGACTCCTTGGGAGACTCAGCCCCCACGGTCTTGGCGTAAGCGACCGGCTCGCCGAATGCCTCGTCAGGTGTTTCCCCACTTTCTGCGCAGTGGGCCTCCACCTCTGCCAGGCGCTCCCCGATCACATCACCGGGGACATCCATCAGACGCAGTTCCATCACAAAGTCATCGCACCAGCTCTTGTGGCCCTTGTAGAACGGCCGGTCCCACACCTGCGCAGAGACACCGGAGCGGGCGGGGTTGTGGTGTTCGGTGGTGTTCATGATGTGACCTCCTGCTGGGACTGGACGGATGACAGGTCCAGGTGGGTTGAAATGGTGGTGTTGAATGCTCGCCAGGCGAGTTTGGCTTCATGCAGTTCGGTCAGGCCGTCGGCGGTGAGCGCAAAGTACTTGCGCCCCGGTCCGCCGTCGCCGGCGCGCCATTCCACGGAGACCAGACCCTTTTTCTCCAGGCGAGCCAGCAGCGGGTAGAGCGTCCCGCCCTTGAGCTC
>NZ_JROX01000177.1:0-1749 GCF_000800955.1 Kocuria sp. ZOR0020 | reverse complement strand
CCTGAGTTGATGCATTTGCTTAGTGTCCCGGTTGCCCGGTGATCTGCTCGATGATCGTGGCGGCGTTCTCGGGGATCTGGGGCGGGATCAGCTGGGTGTGGTCGCCGGCTTGGAGCAGCGCGGACTGGATCGGACGCAGTGTGGTGATGATCCGTTTCAGGCTCAGCCCGGTCGTGTTCTGCATGAATCGTGCGATCGCCAGCGCAGTGAACACGATGGTGAGGTGGGCTTCGATCGAGTCGCGTTGGCGATGGAACATGGGTCTGGCCTGCAGGTCGCTCTTGCTCATACGGAACGACTGCTCGACCTGCCAGAGGTCGTGATAGCTCGAGAGCACCTCCGCGGGCGGCATGATGGTCGCGGAGATGTTGGTGACGTAGCCCTTCAGCCCGACCAGTCCTCGTGCTCGTTCGAGGGACGCCTCATCGAGGGCGCGGCCAGCGGCGGTGGTCTTGACGAACCTGGTCGACTTCACCGCCGCGTCCCCGTCGATTACGGCGCGGGCGCGGTTCTCCTGCGCGGTCAGCGTGTGCCCGTCCCTGGTGGCGCGCTTCTTCGAGAAGGCCCAGACCGCGCGCCAATGCCCGGGATGCTCTTCCGGGTCCCAGACCGGCTCCCGCCGTTGCCGCTTCCGTTCGGTCTTGGTGTTGCCGTGGCGGGGCGTGATGGTGTCGATCAGCTGCCCGTCCTCGAAGGCGGCTCCGTTCCAGTGGAAGTGATTCGCGAGGTCACCTGGGGCTTTGACCTGTCTCGAGCCGACGATGAACTTCAGATTCGCATCATCCAGAGCGGTCAGGTTGGCGGTGGAGAGCATCCCCGCATCAGCGACGACGACCATGTCCGCGAGGTTGTGGCGAGCCTGGAACTGCTTGATGATCGGCACGATCGTGCGGGTCTCAGCGTGGTTGCCCTCGAAGCATCCGATCTCCAGTGGGAAGCCGTTGCGGTCCACCAGCAACCCGACCACGATCTGCGGATCCACCCGGCGCTCCTTTGAGTAGCCAACCTTCCGCAGTCGATCCTCGTACTCCGCCTCGAAGTAGAGTGTCGTGACGTCGTAGAGGACCAGAGAGACATCACCGCTGGTGGCGGCGTGCTCGAAGCACTTCGTGGCGATTTGGTCGCGGTAGTGCCGGTCCTGGGCCTGGCGGAGGTGGCGATAGATCGTCGTGTGATGCGGTGGATCCACGCCCAACCCCTCGAGCACACGGATCGTATCGAGCTTCGACGTCGGTTCGACCAGGCGAGCGAGCACAACCTGCTCGAAGACCTCGTCGTCGACGATCCCGAAGCCCAGGCGCGAATACGCCACTCGCAGCGTGGACCAGAGCACGTCGCTGGTGGTCCCCACAACGCGAACACCGCTGGTCCCTCCAGCGGACGTGTCCGCTGGAGGCGGAGCATCCGGGACGAGCGCGGGCTGCCGCTGCGTGGGTCGGGCAAGCGCGGTATCGGCTTCGGGACCGATGTCCAGGTCGAGGGCTTCTTGCTCGCCCTGGAGAATCTCGCGGCCCCGCTGGACCAGCAGTGCGACCTCGACCGGGCTATGGCCAGAGCCAACGTGCTTGATGATCTCCAGCTTCCCGTGCCGCTTCTGGACGACCTGGACCGCAGTCGCTCCCGACCCAGTCCTCACCTTCCGCACGAACGCCACCCCGTTAGTATCCCGAATCAGCCACCTCGACCCACAAACTCCCAGGTCACAGAGTTTCGGCTGCTCCAGTGGCGTCACCGTGCATCAAGTCAGGC